>NZ_JBFTIS010000019.1:0-75706 GCF_056395005.1 Stenotrophomonas sp. 10N36
GGGTCGGGCGCTGGGCCCCCATGCCCTTGGAGGCGAAATAAAGGAGGAGGGGGCGGCCGCAGGCCGACGCCGGGGGACATTCGCCGGAAAGGGTCTGGGGGCCCAGCGCCCGACCCGCCGACGGCCGCGCCTGGAAAGCGCCAAGGTTCCATCCTGCTTACCCCGCAAATGGGCGAAGAACCAAAAAAAAACGCCCCTGTCTCCAGGGGCGTTTTCCAGTCGCGTCATGACTGCGTCGTGCGATTTACTGCTGTACGAAGCCGATCTTCTTCATCTGAGCGTTCTTCGCGGCGGCCAATACCTTGGCCATCACGTCGTACTCAGAGTCCGGGCTGGCGTCGATGCGCAGTTCCGGCTGGTTCGTCGGGTCCTTCTGGACCTCCTGTTCCATCCGCTGCTGCAACTCGCCGGTAGCCACCGGGCTGTTGTTCCACGAGACCTGGTTGCTGGCGTCGATCTTGAGTTCGATCGGCGGCGGCGGCTCGACCAGCTGCGGCGGTGGGTTGAGCACGCGCTGCGGCAGGTCCACGGCGATCGGGTACGTCATGATCGGCGCGGTGACGATGAAGATGATCAGCAGCACCAGCATCACGTCCACGAGGGGCGTGACGTTGATGTCGGCCATGGGCCCCTTGTTACCACCAGTACTGAACGCCATGGCTTACTGCCCCTTCTCTTTGGTGGCAACGAAGCCAACGTCGAGCATGCCCTGCTCCTGCGCAATCTTGGTCATCTCGTTGATGACACGCATCTTGGTGGTGCGGTCACCACGCAGATTGAGCGGGGGCTGCGGGGTCTGCTGGGCGGCGGTCGACAAGCGCGACTCGAGCGTCTGCTTGTTGATTTCCTCGTCGTTCCAGTAGATCGAGCCGTCTTCCTTGACTGCCAGGGTGATCGGGCCCGAACGCTTCTCAGCGTCTTCCGGGTTCTGCACCAGGTTGGCCTCCGGCAGATCCACCTTGACCTTGTGGGACATCAGGGGCGCCGTGATGATGAAGATGATCAGCAGCACCAGCATCACGTCCACGAGGGGCGTAACGTTGATGTCGGCCATGGGGCCGCCGCTGTTACCACTACTGAAAGCCATAACGGGCTCCGTCTAGATCGTGTTGACTACGTTCTCGCCAGGTAAAGCGCGTCGCAATTAGCGAACGCGCGAACCGGTGGCGAAGAAGTCGTGCAGGTCGTGAGCGAACGTATCGAACTTGCTGATCGTGGCGCTGTTGATCTTGCTGAAGAAGTTGAAGGCGAACACGGCCGGGATAGCCACGAACAGACCGATGGCGGTCATGATCAGTGCTTCACCCACCGGGCCTGCAACGGCGTCGATCGAGGCGGAACCGGTGGCACCGATCTTGATCAGCGCGCCGTAGATGCCCCACACGGTACCCAGCAGACCGACGAACGGAGCGGTTGCACCGACGGTGGCCAGCAGGGTCATGCCCGACTGCAGGTTGTTGCTTTCGCGGGTCACGGCCTGACGCAGGGCGCGGTCGACGAACTCCGAACGGCTCAGGTTCTCACCCAGGCCACCGGTTGCGCCGCCTTCGGCACGCTGGTGGTGGGCAGCTGCCTGGGCAGCGTCCAGCGCGATCTTCGAGAAGGGCTCGGAAGCCGGCTGCTCTTCCATCGCACGGATGGCGTCCTGGGCGTTCGGGGTATCCCAGAACAGGCTCACGACCTTGTCGGCAGCGCTCTTCAGGCGGGTAGCGCGGAAGATGTTGATGACGGTCCAGTACCAGGACATGGCCGACATGATGATCAGGGTCAGCAGCACGACCCAGGAGACGGCGAAGTCACCCGGCTGGGTGGTCATTTCGTGGATCAGATGCTCGAAGCCCATCTGCGAGAGGGCATTCGACGGGTTGCCCCCGGCAGCAGCGGCGATGAAGAGTTCCTGCAGCATGACGCTTACCTTTGTTGTGTGTGGTGATGAATGGTGTAGCTGTAAACGACCGATGGAGCGGTGGCCGGCGGGCCACCAGCGACCATCAGTTCAGCGCAAAGTTGACCGGGACGCGAACGCGACCTGCGACCTTCTTCCCGCCCGACTCCGCAGAACGGAAGCTCCACTTGCGAGCTGCGTCCATTGCGGCGCGGTCGAGGTCACGGTTACGGCTGGACCGTTCGACCGACACATTGGTGACGTTGCCATTGGCGTCGACATCAATGATCAGGATGACTTCACCCTGGATACCTGCACGGAATGCGGCCGGCGGGTAACGCGGGGGGTTCATGTTCTTCGAGGAGATATCGACACTTGCCTCGATCGTGCTCGGCGGCGCGGGCGGCGACGGCGGGCTCGGCGGGGTGACGATGTCGTTGGCGCGCGGTTCCGGCACGTCGACCACGGGAGCCTGCGGCGGTGGCGGCACCGGCGAGGGCTTGGGCGGCGACAGGTTCTTGACCGGCGGCGGCGGAGTGTCCGTCGGCGGCGGCGGCGGCGGCGGCGGTGGGGGCGGCGGCGGAGCGTCGACCAGGGTCACCATGATGTTGCGTTCTTTCTCCGCAGCGGCCTTGGGAGCCACGGCCGGGATCAGAAGCATCATGAAGGCGGCGAGATGCAGTGCGATTACAAAAGCGATACCCACGATTCGCGGCCAGCTTAAGCCGGTGTCATCGCGTTGTTCGTACCTGTGAACGACTAGTTGTTCCGTCATGCGCCAAGAGCTCATTAGTGGGGCCGGGATACCCGGGGACAGGTAGCCCATGATCAGCGGTGCATGACACCGCAGGAACCTCCAAGCTTATACCAATCCTGAGCGCCTGCGCATCACTGTGGCAGGCGTTCAGGCGTTATTCCTACTTACTTCAGGTTGATGATTTTCTTGGCATCGGCCTGATTCTTCACACCCTTGGCCAAGGCCTGCTGGGCAGCCTGCTTGGCTTCGGGGATGCGACCTTCGGCATGCAAAACGCGTGCCAGATTCAAGTAGGTTTCACCGTCCTTGGAGAGCGGAGCGGCCTTCTGCCACGCTTCGATCGCCTTCGGCACCTCGTCGGAATAGTAGTAGGACTGGGCCAGGGCCAGGTAAACCTGGTAATCCGGCTTCAGGATGCCCTTCTGCAACCCCTCGTTGATGACCGCGATGACGTCCTTTTCCTTGTTCTCGGTATTGGCGTAGATCGAGTACAGCTGCTTGTACTCGCGCTCTTCGGTGAGCTGGCCGGCTGCACGCAGCTTGTCCATCACCGCGGCGGCCTTGTCCATCTGATCGGCCTGCATGTACATGCTGGCCAGGTTCAGCTGGGCTTTCTTGTCGTTGGGGTTGCGCGCGACGATGCCTTCGGCCTGCTTGACCGCTTCACCGGTCTGGCCCGCTTCGGCCATGGCCGCCATCAGCAGCTGGTTCCAGCTGTCCTTGGGCTCGGTGGCACCGGCAATGGCCTGCTGCAGCAACGGGATGGCCTCGGCGTAGCGCTGGGTCTGGTACAGGGCCTGGCCCTTGATGACCAGCTCTTCGGGCTTGGCCGACTTGGTTTCGGCGAAGTACTTGTCCAGGGTGGCCAGACCGGCGGCGGTCTCGTCGTCCTGCAGCTGCAGCTGGGCCAGCATCAGCAGCGACTGGTAGTGGCCGTTGTTGTCCAGGCCATTGAACTGCAGCACCTGCTGCAGGTACTTCTTGGCCGCGACGTTGTCTTCGGTCTGGTAGGCCGCCTGCGAGGCCAGCTGCGCGGCCAGGGACTTGTCGTAGTCGTTGGCGGCACTGTTGGCCAGGATTTCATCGGCCAGCGTGCGGGTCTCGGGGAACTTCTGGTCGTTGTAGGTGTCAATCAGCTTCTGCAGCTTGCTGCCAAGCTTGGCCGAGGACTTGCCGTCCGGCTCCTGGCGGGTCGCCTGCGGATACAGCGGCTCGGCCTTGGTGGCCTTGTTCTTGCCACCGCGGCGCTCATTGTTGCGCTCAGCCGAACGCGACTGGGCAAACGCATCGGTGACCATGACGCCACCGATGGCGGTCGCGATGAGGACGGAAAGGACGGCGTGCTTTGAGTTGCTGAAAATCATCTTTCACCTCGATCGAACCGCCGCAGCGGCATCAAAACGGACTGTCAGAAAAATCTGAGCCGCCAAACGTATCAGAAACTCATGGCGTGAGAAATCGTTTCCGATGCTGCAATACAGCATCTTTCGGTCGCATCAGCCGCACTTCGGCCTGCGTCCTGCGGACTGGGCCTGCTGGTATACCCCACTCAGGGCCGGCGCGTCACGCTGCAGTTCGCGGATGCGGTTGGCCGGATCGGGGTGGGTGGACAGCCATTGGGGGGATCGCCCGCCACTGGCGGCCATCATGTTCTGCCACAGGTTGACCGCCTGGCCTGGATCGAAACCGGCCTCGGCCATCAGCCGCTGACCCACGACATCGGCCTCGCTTTCCTGGGTGCGTGACCCGGGCAGCAGGAAGGCCGTCTGCGCGGTCATGCCGCCCAGCTGGTTGACCGTGCCGGCGGCGCCATCGCCATAGGCGGCGCCGGCCAGCGCGCCAAGCACGGCCAGGCCGGTCTGCGCGCCCATCTGCCGCGTCAGGCGCTCTTCGTGGTGCCGCGAGATGACATGGCCGATCTCATGGCCGATCACGGAGGCCAGCTGGTCCTGGTTCTTGGCCACGGTGAAGATGCCGGTATTGACCCCCACCTTGCCGCCGGGCAGGGCAAACGCATTGGGTTCGGCGTCGACGAATACCGCAGTTTCCCACCGTACGCCCCGGTACTGTGGCGGCAGCTGCGCGACCAGCGCATTGACCACGCACTGCACGTAGCCATTCTGGCGACCGTCGCTGCTGACCTTTTCCTTCTGCTTGGTCTCGTTGAATGCCTGCGCACCCAACTGGTCCAGCTCGGCCTGCGACACGCCGCCCACCATTTGCCGGCGGCCGGTGGGTGAGGTGGTGGTCGCACATGCGCTGACCAGCAGCGCCAACGCGACCCCGAACAGCACTGGTTTCATCGAAGCTCCCCCGTGTTCATGTGCCCAGTGTGGAACTGCGCGCCGTAAATTTTCGTCAAGCGAAGCGGTGGATCAGTGAAGACCCAGAAACACCAGCGCCGCCAGGGCGATGGCGTTGTTCAAGCCGTGCGCCACGATCGGCGCCCACAGGGTGCCGGTGCGCTGGTACAGCCATGCAAAGGCCGCGCCCATGCCGCCGTACACCAGCCAGAGCTGCGCGATTTCCAGCGGGCCGTTGGCGCTGGTGCCGGGAATTTCATGCACCAGCGCGAAGGCCAGGCTGCTCAACAGCACGCCCAGCCAGATGCGGCCGGCCTTCCACAAGCGCCCGAACAGCACGCGACGGAACAGCAGTTCTTCGTAGGCGGGGGCGAGCACGATGGCGAACACGGCCAGGAACCACGGGAAACGGCTGAGCGCCTGTTCCATCAAGGCCAGGTTGGTGGGAACCGGTTCAACCCCGGCCTGCTTGGCCAGGTAGGCGATCAGGTTGCTGCCGATCACCACGCCGGTGGCCACCAGCAGGGTCCAGCCCCAGGTTGAGGGACGGCGTGCGGCCTGCATCGAGGCGTGCCGTTCGGCGGCGTCGGCACGACGTCGCAGGAAATACAGCAGAAGGGCGGCGCCGCCGGTGGCGATCAACGCCATCAGGATCTGCGCCAGGGCGCCGGGCTGGCCCAGTTGCTGGGACAGCGCGCCGGTATCGAGGGGAGTGCCGTCGCGTGCCGCCTGCGCACCCACCACGGCACCGCGATATAGGCCCCAGGCCAGTCCACTGATCAGGCTCAGCCCGAACAGCGCGACGACGGCGATGCCCAAGTCGATGAAGAAGCCGGCAACGGGGGAACCGCGCTTGCCGCCGGAGGCCGACGGCGAGGCAGGGGGCAACGGGGGCGTGGCGGTGGACGCCGGTGCGGTAGCAGACATCGGATTCCTGGCAGCAGAAGGCATTGGCCGGCCCGCCTGCAGTGCGCAGGCGGCCGGCCGTGCCCCGATTGTGTCAGATATCCAGGTTGGCGACCTTCAACGCGTTGTCTTCGATGAAGTCACGCCGCGGCTCCACCACATCGCCCATCAAGGTGCTGAAGATCTGGTCGGCCGCAACGGCGTCTTCGATCCGCACCTGCAGCAGGCGGCGGGTGTCCGGGTTGACCGTGGTGTCCCACAGCTGTTCCGGGTTCATTTCGCCCAGGCCCTTGAAGCGCTGGATCTGACGGCCCTTCTTGCCTTCCTCGAGCAGCCACTCGCGTGCCTGCGCGAAGCTCTCGATCTCGGCCGACTTGGCGCCGCGGCTGATCTTCGCACCGGCGCGGACCAGGCCGTGCAGCAGCAGCGAGGACTGGTGCAGGGCACGCAGTTCACCGGTTTCGAAGGCCGACAATGGCAGCACCTGGATCAACGCTTCGCCCATGTGGCGGCGCGTGACCAGCAGTGCGGCCGGACGCTCCTCGGTGGGTTCCTGCAGTTCCAGGCCGAAGCGCGGCGAGCCCAGGCTGCTGCGGTTGAGACGCGTCGCCAGCGCACCCAGGCCCTCATCGGCACCGGCCTTGCGCAGGTGTTCCAGATCCATCGGGGTGAAATCGATCAGGGCCTCGAGCACCTGGCGGTCGTACCGGTGGGCGTTGCGGCTGATCGCTTCCTGCGCCGAGGCGTAGGAGAGCAGCAGCTTTTCCAGGGCCACACCTTCGATGCCCGGTTCGCCATCGGCCGGAATCAGCGACGCGTTTTCCACCGCGCTGCTGGCCAGATAGGCATCCAGCGCCGGGTCGTCCTTCAGGTACAGCTCCTGCTTGCCCTGCTTGATCTTGTACAGCGGGGGCAGGCCGATGTAGATGTGGCCGCGCTCGATCAGCTCCGGCATCTGCCGGTAGAAGAAGGTCAACAGCAGCGTACGGATGTGCGCGCCGTCGACGTCGGCGTCGGTCATGATGATGATGCGGTGGTAGCGCAGTTTGTCCGGGTTGTACTCGTCCCGACCAATGCCGGTACCCAGCGCGGTGATCAGCGTACCGACCTGGTCCGAGGCCAGCATGCGATCGAAGCGGGCACGTTCCACGTTGAGGATCTTGCCGCGCAGGGGCAGCACCGCCTGGTTCTTGCGGTTGCGTCCCTGCTTGGCCGAGCCACCTGCCGAGTCACCCTCGACGATGAACAGTTCGGACAGCGCCGGGTCTTTTTCCTGGCAGTCAGCCAGCTTGCCGGGCAGGCCAGCGATATCCAGCGCGCCCTTGCGGCGGGTCAGATCGCGCGCCTTGCGCGCGGCTTCGCGGGCACGCGCAGCGTCGACGATCTTGCCGGCGATCGCCTTGGCTTCGTTCGGGTTTTCCTGCAGGAATTCTTCCAGGCGCTGGCCAAAGGCACTTTCCACGGCCGGGCGCACGTCCGAGCTGACCAGCTTTTCCTTGGTCTGGCTGGAGAAGCTCGGGTCCGGCACCTTGACCGACAGCACGGCGATCATGCCTTCGCGCATGTCATCGCCGGTCAGGTTGATCTTGGCCTGCTTGGCGATGCCGTTCTGCTCGATGTAGTTGTTGAGCACGCGGGTCAGCGCACCGCGGAAGCCGGCGAGGTGGGTACCACCGTCCTTCTGCGGAATGTTGTTGGTGAAGCAGTACATCGTTTCCTGGTAGGAATCGGTCCACTGCAGCGCCACGTCCACGGTGATGCCGTTGGACTCGCCGGTTACCGAGATCACGTTCGGGTGCAGCGGCGTCTTCAACTGCGCCAGATGCTCCACGAAGCTGCGGATGCCGCCTTCGTAATGGAAGTCGTCGCGGCGGCCATCGCCACGCTCGTCCGCCAGCACGATCTTGACGCCGGAATTGAGGAAGGACAGCTCACGCAGGCGACGGGCCAGGATGTCGTAGTGGAATTCCACGTTGTCGTGGAACGCCTTCAGCGATGGCCAGAAGCGCAGGGTGGTGCCGCGCTTGGTGCTGGCGGCCACCTGCTTCAACGGGTGCAGTGCCGCACCGTCGGCGTATTCCTGCTGGTAGTGGAAGCCGCCCTGGTAGATGTCCAGGACCAGCTTCTGCGACAGCGCGTTGACCACGCTGACGCCCACGCCGTGCAGGCCGCCGGACACCTTGTAGCTGTTGTCGTCGAACTTGCCGCCTGCGTGCAGCACGGTCATGACCACTTCGGCAGCAGACACGTCGCGGTCGAGCTTCTTGCTCATCTGCTCGTGCTTGCCGGTCGGGATACCGCGACCGTTGTCGGAGACGGAGACCGAGCCATCGGCGTGAATCATCACAGACACGTGGTCGGCGTGGCCGGCCAAGGCTTCATCGATGGAGTTGTCGACGACCTCGAACACCATGTGGTGCAGACCGGTGCCGTCATGGACGTCGCCGATGTACATACCAGGACGCTTGCGGACAGCTTCCAGCCCTTCCAGGGCGGTGATGCTGTTGGCGTCGTAGTTGCCGCTGTTTGCCGGGGTGTTCTGTTCTTCAGTCATTGCGCTTGCCGTAGGCTCCGCAGGTCGGGCCGCCGCTTGACGCGGGGCACCGTGGGTAAGGGGTTGCAACAGCAATTATACCAGTCGGGCGCATGCGCCCTCCCGACCACTATGGCACAGGCTGGACCTGCCCATGTTCCACGTGGAACCGGGTGATATCGGTGGCGTCGTGTAGCGCCGCGGGGGTCTCGGTGGCGGTGATGAATATCTGCGCGGGCCCGGACTTCAGGCGGTCCAGCACCCGGGCCTGGTGGTTGCGATCCAGCTCGGAAGACAGATCGTCCAGCGCGATCACCGGCCATTCGCCGCGCTGCTCGGCGTAGTCCTCGGCCTGTGCCAGCAGGCAGGTCAGCGCCGTGAGCTTGGCCTGGCCCCGGGACAAGGCGTCGCGGCCTGGAATGCTGGCAAAGCCCACGCTCCAGTCCGCGCGGTGCGGGCCGACGGAGGTGTAGCCGGCCATGCGGTCGCGTTCCCGCGCCAGCAACAGGGCATCGGACAGGGACACATCCTGTTTGCGCCAGCCTGGGCTCAGCGTCATCGACTGTATGCCCAGGTTGGGCGCCAGCACCTGGGCCAACGCGGTGGCCCGGTCCTGCAGCCGCTCCAGGTAGTGCTGGCGGCGCGTGGTCAGCGGCTCGCCGGCCTCGGCAAGCTCGTGGTCCCACGCATCCAGCGCATGGGCGTTGCCCCCTTGCTTCAGCAGGGCATTGCGCTGCTTCAACGCCCGCGAGTAGCGCCGCCACAGCGCAAGAAAGTCTGGTTCCACGTGGAACAAACCCCAATCGAGGAAGCGACGGCGCGGTTCGCCACCGCCGCTGACCAGGGCGTGGCTGCCGGGCTCGAAGGTCACCACGGCCAGCGCTGCGCAAAGGTTTCCCAGCTGCGCGACGTCTTCGCCATCGAGCCGGCCCTTCCATTCCTGCCCGCTGTGCCGCAGCCCGGCCTTGCGCCGCGTGGAACTTGACGCGCCTTCGCGGCATTCGTCCCACTCCACGAAGACTTCCAGCGCGTCCTGTCCTTCGCGCACCAGGCCGTCGCGCACCCGTCCGCGGAAACTGCGCCCGTACGCCATCACATGCAGGGCCTCCAGCACGCTGGTCTTGCCGGCACCGTTGTCACCGGTAATCAGGTTGATGCCCGGCTCGGGGGCCAGTTCCACGTGGTCAAAGCGGCGAACCTGGTGCAGGGACAAGCGGCGGATGTGCATGCAGTCGATCACGGCCGCACAGGGCGGCAGTCGGGTTGGGGTAATCGATCAGCTTACTGCATCGGGTGTGTTTCACGTGGGCCGCGGGGTGAACGCGCTTCCTGCGCGCCCGATCCACTGCGATGCACCAGCTCAGGGCACTTAGCCGCCCGCCACATGGCCGCGCAGCACCGTGAATTTCTTGAAATCTGGCGGCCGGGCAGGGCGGAAGCCCTGCAGATTTCAAGAAATTGGGTGGGTTTTTGCCCGGCACTTCTCGGGGTTCGATTCCTGCAGCGGGCGAATTCTTTGAAATCTGCTGCAGTGGACCCGGCATGCCTATTCAGATCTGGCCAAATACGGCGCGGCTGCATTTCGCTGTCCACAGAGGCTCTGTATGACTTATGCACAACTCATGTACGAGCTGTGGATAAAAGCAGGCCCAAAACCCGCCTTGAAAGATATCCACAGGATCACCCCCAGCCTCAGGGGGCCTTATGTAGGGGGTTTCAGGCCTAACATTCCCTTGTATTTCAATAGGATAAGGTACTTTTCAACCAAATCTGGCCCTACCACCACCACCTAGCTTTAGATTTATATACAGTTTTTAAAGCATAGAGCAGTGATCCAGGCACGCAAACGAGCCGTCGCCCTGGAACGCCAAACCAACACATGGCAGCAGTGGAACTTCAGCCCAACTCGGTGTATCTGCCGACGTCGAACGCTGCGGCGATCAACCCTGTCGCGAGTCGTTGATCAACGCATCGTCAGCAGCCGCCAACCAGGATCCAAACCGTAGCGCGTTAGCTCCAAACCGCAATGCTCCACGTGGAACAAAAAAAAGCCCGGCACTTGGCCGGGCTTCTTCAACACATCGGTTCCACGTGGAACCACGCGTCAGGTCACAGACGCAGCGGCATCACCACATGACGCGACTTCTCGCTGCTGGCCTCACGAACCAGGGCAGAGGAGTTCGAATCACGCAGCTGGATGACCACGTGCTCATCGCGCAGTGCAGACAACGCGTCCAGCAGATAGTTCACGTTGAAGCCGATGGCCAGGTCGCTCACCGTGGTGTCGGCTTCGATCTCTTCCTGGGCTTCTTCCTGCTCCGGGTTGTGCGCGCTGATCTTCAGGTTGCCCGGCGAGACTTCCACGCGGATGCCGCGGTACTTCTCGTTGGACAGGATCGCGGCGCGCTGCAACGAGGCACGCAGTGCTTCGCGGTCGACCTTCACTTCGCGGTCGGCACCGATCGGGATCACTGCCTCGTAATCCGGGAAGCGGCCGTCGATCAGCTTCGAGGTGAAGGTCACATCGTCGCGCTTGACCCGCACGTGGCTGCGGCCGACTTCCAGCTCGATCTCGCGATCGCCGCTTTCCAGCAGACGCTGCAGTTCGGTCACGCCCTTACGCGGCACGATGATCTGACGCTTGGCGCCGCTGGCTTTTTCCAGTTCGGTTTCGCACAGCGCCAGGCGGTGTCCGTCGGTGGCGACGGTCCGCAGGGCATCGCCGCGCAGATCGAACAGCAGGCCGTTGAGGTAATAGCGCACGTCCTGCTGGGCCATCGCGAACGCGGTGCGTTCGATCAGTTCCTTCAGGGTGGCTTCGCCGATGGCCACACGCTCGGTGGCTTCCACTTCGTCCACCGACGGGAAGTCGTTGGCCGGCAGGGTTGCCAGAGTGAAGCGGCTGCGGCCGGCCTGCACGGTGATCTTGTCACCGGTCTGCGAGACGGTGATCCGGCTGCCATCGGGCAGGGCGCGGATGATCTCGAACAGCTTGCGGGCGGGGATGGTGGTCTCGCCGTCCTGGGCATCTTCCACCGCGATCCGCGACACCATTTCCACTTCCAGGTCCGTACCGGTCAGCGACAGCTGCCCGTTCTGCACCTGGACCAGGAAATTTGCCAGAACCGGCAGGGTCTGGCGGCGTTCGACCACGTTGACGACTTGTGCCAACGGCTTGAGAAAGGCTTCGCGCTGCAGTGTGAAACGCATGTGGTTCCGTGCCCCTATGCTTTAAAAAAATATGGAATAAATCAAAAGCTTGGTGGTGATGGTAGGAACAGAATCGCTGGAAAACACAGCTAAGTCTTTGTAAACAAAGAGGTTTCAGACGATGAAACCCTCTGCACTACTAACCCTCGGGGGGAGGGTGAAGCTGTGGATAAATCACCCGGGAAATTTACCCGATTTCTTATCCACACCCTGTCCCCTGCTTGCTACCGGATTCTGCACCGTTTTATGCGATGACGCCTGTGCGGCGTGCATGCATCATTCGCTCAACTTCCGGATCAGCTTGTCCCAGTCTTCCCGCAACTTGCCGTCGGCTTCCATCAACGTCCGGATCTGACGGCAGGCATGCAGCACCGTGGTGTGGTCCCGGCCGGCAAAGGCATCGCCGATTTCCGGCAGGCTGTGCTCGGTCAGTTCCTTGGTCAGCGCCATGGCTACCTGGCGCGGACGGGCCAGCGACCGGGTCCGACGCTTGGACAGCAGATCCTTGATCTGCAGCCCGTAGTAGTCGGCCACGGTTTTCTGGATGTTGGGAATGCTGATCGCCTGCTGCTGGGCGCGCAGCAGGTCGCGCAGGGTTTCCTGCGCAAAATCAGTGGTGATCGCACGGCCGGTGAAGTTGGCGCGTGCGGCCAGGGTATTCAGCGCACCCTCGAGGTCGCGGACATTGGAGCGCATCTTCTTGGCAATCAGAAACGCCACATCGTCGGGAATCTCGGTGCCACGCTCACGTGCCTTGGCCAGCACGATCGCGGCCCGGGTCTCGAAGTCCGGCGGTTCGATGGCCACCGACAGGCCCCAGGCCAGGCGCGACTTGAGCCGTGCTTCCAGGCCCTCGACTTCGCGCGGGTACCGGTCGCAGGTCAGGATGATCTGCTGCTTGCCGTCGAACAGGGCGTTGAACGTGTGGAAGAACTCTTCCTGGGTTCGGTCCTTGCCGGCGAAGAACTGGATGTCATCGATCAGCAGCGCGTCCACCTGCTGGAACTGGCGCTTGAACTGATCCATGGTTTTTTCCTGCAACGCCCGGATCATCGCGCTGAAGAACTGTTCCGAGCGCAGGTACAGGACCTTGGCAGCCGGGTTGGCCTGGCGCATCGCATTGCCGGCCGCGAACATCAGGTGGGTCTTGCCCAGGCCGGTGCCGCCGTACAGCAGCAGCGGGTTGTGCGCCCGGTCACCCGGTTTCTGCGCCGCCTGGAACGCCGCGGCCAGGCCCAGCTGGTTGCTGCGGCCCTCCACGAAGTTGGCGAAGGTGTAGTGCGAATCCAGGTTGCCGGCGAACGGCACCAGCGGTTCGGCCGACACGGCCGGGGCGCCGAAGCCCGGATTCGGCGCAATCTGCGCCTCCACGGCCCGCGGACGCGAGCCGATTTCAAGAAAAACGTCGCCAAAACCGGCGAAGTGCGCCAGCAGTTCCTTGATGCGCGGCAGGTACAGCTCGCGCACCTGGTCGACAATGAAGGCGTTTGGCGCATAAAGCACCAGGCTGTCCACGCGCAGATCGGCCTGCAGTGGCTTCAACCAGGTGTGAACATCCTCGGGCGGGAACTCCGCTTCGAGGCGTTCGAGACAACGGGACCAGGCATCCATCGGCAATAATCGTCTGGGGCCAGCGTACAGGCGTAGGAAACCGCCGCACCGCAGGCCGGAAGGAGGGAAGAATGGATGGCGCAGACTACCACCGACGAGGGGGGCCGGGAATGGTTGTCCCAAAGTTATTCACAAAATGATCCACAGCTATTGCACAGCCCGATGAAATCCCGTAGTGCCAGACACTTGACGGCACCTTGGTCAGGTCTATAGAATTTCCGGTTCTTTCCGTCCCCTTCATATAGAGGCCCGCATGGCCACCAAGCGCACTTTCCAACCCAGCAACCTCAAGCGTAAGCGCGACCATGGCTTCCGTGCCCGTATGAAGACCGCTGACGGCCGCAAGATCCTGTCGCGTCGCCGCGCCAAGGGCCGTAAAGTCCTGAGCGCTTGATTGCAATGCCGCTTCCTGCGGCAGACGCAATCCTGACTGTGAGCAGTTCCGACCCGCGCAAGCGATTTCCTCGCTCTGCGCGGGTTCGTACGCGTGCCGAATATACAACGGTCTTCAACGGCGCCCGCCGTGTGTCCGATCCGCTGATGACCCTGCACTGGCTGAAGAGCGATACGCCAGCCAGGTTGGGTCTCGCCGTGTCGCGCAAAGTCGATCCCCGAGCCGTGGGTCGCAACCGAGTGAAGCGTGTGCTGCGCGATGCCACACGCCACCTACGGCCGTGGATGAGTGCCGGCGATTTTGTCGTCGTTGCCCGTAGCGCCGCCCGTACCGCCAGCAATGCAGACATCCGTCAGGCCTTTGAACGCCTGCTGCGCCGCCTTGGCGCATTGCCCATGCCGGGCGCGGACGGCACAATGCCGCCGCCCCTGGGCGTTGCACCCCTTTCCCAGTCCGAGCCGGCCTCACCTGCCGGCCCCGTCGAGCCTGCCCGCTGATGAACCAGACCCGCGTTTTCCTGATTTTTGCCTGGCTGATGGTGGCCGTGTTGCTGTGGATGGAGTGGGGCCGCGACAAGGCCGCGCCGGCCACCCCGACCGTGGCTGCCCAGACCCAGGCGACCGTGCCGGGGGCCGCCGGGTCGGTCCCGGGCGCGACGGTGCCGCAGGCCCCGGGCAGCGCCCCGGCCAACCAGCCGGCCGCCCCGGCCCAGGCCGGCGCCGCCCGCGTCACCGTCACCACCGACGTCCTGCGCCTGGTGCTGGACGGTGGCACGGTGCTGGACGCCGAACTGCTGCAGTTCCCGCAGACCAAGGCCGACGGCAGCCCGCCGGTGCGCCTGCTGACTGAAGAGAGCACGCACCCGTATCGCGCGGTGAGCGGCTGGACCAGTCAGGACAAGAGCATGCCGGTGCCGGAAGCCAATGGCTTCAAGCTGGTCGGCGACAGCCGCGACTTCGTGCTGGGCAAGGACCAGAAGGAACTGCAGATCCCGTTCGTGTGGAACGGTCCCAACGGTGTGACCATCCGCCGTACCTACACCCTGGGCCGCAACGAGTACGCGATCAAGGTGAAGGACGAAGTGGTCAACGGCAGCACCGCGCCGTGGAACGGCTACGTGTACCGCACCCTGGACCGCACCCCGACCATCCTGTCGCGCAGCATGACCAACCCGGACTCGTTCAGCTTCAACGGCGCGACCTGGTTCAGCCCGCAGGAAGGCTACGAGCGTCGCGCATTCAAGGATTACCTGGACGACGGCAACCTCAACCGCACCATCACCGGCGGTTGGCTGGCGATGCTGCAGCACCACTTCTTCACCGCGTGGATCCCGCAGCCGGACCAGGCCGCCAACTACGTGCTGTCCCAGCATGATGGTCGCGACCAGATCCAAGCCACCGGCCCGGCCTTCACCGTGGCCGCCGGCCAGCAGGCCAGCACCGAGGCACGCCTGTGGGTGGGCCCGAAGCTGGTGAACCTGCTTGCCAAGGAAGACGTGAAGGGCCTGGACCGCGTGGTCGACTACAGCCGCTTCTCGCTGATGGCCATCATCGGCCAGGGCCTGTTCTGGGTGTTGAACCAGGTCCACAAGGTGGTCAACAACTGGGGCTGGGCCATCGTTGGCCTGGTGGTGCTGCTGAAGCTGGTGCTGTATCCGCTGTCGGCGGTGCAGTACAAGAGCGGCGCCAAGATGCGTCGCTTCCAGCCGCGCATCGCGCAGCTCAAGGAACGCTATGGCGATGACCGCCAGAAGTTCCAGACCGCGATGATGGAGCTGTACAAGAAGGAAAAGATCAACCCGATGGGCGGCTGCCTGCCGATCCTGATCCAGATGCCGATCTTCTTCGCCCTGTACTGGGTGCTGGTGGAATCGGTGGAACTGCGCCAGGCGCCGTGGCTGGGCTGGATCCAGGATCTGACCGCACGCGACCCGTACTTCATCCTGCCGGTGATCAACGTGGCGGTGATGTGGGCCACGCAGAAGCTGACCCCGGCGCCGGGCATGGACCCGATGCAGGCCAAGATGATGCAGATGATGCCGCTGGTGTTCGGCGTCATGATGGCCTTCATGCCGTCCGGCCTGGTGCTGTACTGGGTGGTCAACGGTGGCCTGGGCCTGCTGCAGCAGTGGTGGATGACCAAGCGCCACGGCAGCGACCCGGTGCCGGCCACCACTGCGCCGATCAAGAAGAAATAAAACCGACCCCTGGTTGGTTGCCCTTGAAAAACCCGCCGCCCGGCGGGTTTTTCTTTGGCGGCGATACAATCCCCGCCACCGTTGCCGCGTTTCCCCGAGTCCCCCCATGCCCCCTGCGTCGTCGCTGTTCCGTCTGCCCGTGCCCGTGCTGCTGCTCACCCTGGCGATGGCCGGCTGTGGCCGGCAGGACGCGACCGACCCCCAGACGGCGGCCACCCCGGGCGCGCAGGCCGCCGCCGCCGCGGATCCGGCGGCCGCGCCGCTGTTGGCCGCGTTGCAGAAACAGCTCGACGGCCACCGCCGCATCATCGTGCTGCTGGCCGACGAGGCGCAGCAGTCGCCGGCCGATCGCGCCACCTCCAGCCGCATCGGCCAGCAGCTGTTCCACGATGGCCTGGCCCAACGCGCCGCCATCGCCGCGCAGTTCGACACGCTGCTGCGCAGCCCGAGCCCGCAACGCTTCGCCTCCCTGGGCACGGTGCTGGACTACATCGAATCGGCGCCGGACCTGTTCGATGCCGATCGCCTGGCCTTCCGCGAAGTGCTGCGCGACCTGCACGAGCGCGTGGGCAAGGATTCGTCGCTGCCGGCGGTGAAGCTGCACCAGCGGATCGGCGAAGACCTGGAGGCGCTGGATGAGATCGAGCGCACCTACAACCAGGAAATCACCCGCATCTTCAGCCGCTTCGACCGCACCCGGGCAATCGCGCTGAAGCGCGAGAAGTGGGACGACTACATCGCCCACCTGCACGCGCAGTACCGCCGCGCCGACATCCTGCGCGACTACGGCGTGATCGAGCCGTACCCGATGTCGATGAAGGACAGCGACCGCGAGATCTTCGGCCGCGACCTGCCGCCCAAGACCGTGGTGCTCACCTTCGACGATGGCCCGCACAAGGCCTACACCGACGAAGTAGTGGCCATCCTGCAGCGCTACGACGTCCCCGGCGTGTTCTTCGAAGTGGGCCGCAACCTCGGTCAAGTGCAGCCCGATGGCAAGGTCAAGCTGGGCCCGCTGGCCGGCATCAGTCGCAACCTGATGGAACAGGGCTACGCGGTGGGCAACCACAGCCTGACCCACGCGCAGCTGTCGCGCACCACCGGCGATGCGCTGCGCGAGCAGGTGCTGTCCACCGACACGCTGCTCAAGGACGTGGATGACAAGCGCGCGCCGCTGTTCCGCTTCCCGTATGGCGCGCGCAACGCTGAAGGCCTGCAGCTGCTCAACGAGGCCGGGCTGAAGTCGATCATGTGGAACATCGACTCGATGGACTGGGCCGACCCGGTGCCCGAGTCGATCGTGCAGCGCGTGGTCGACCAGGTGCAGAAGGAACAACGCGGCATCATCCTGTTCCACGACATCCATGACCGCGCGGTCAAGGCGCTGCCGCAGATCCTGGACCGGCTGATCGCCGACGGTTACCAGTTCGCCGGCTGGAACGGCCGCGACTTCAGCGTGGCCCGCCCGCGCAAGGGCGCCAGCAGCACGGCCACCGTCACCACCGGCTACCAGAAGTCGTGGGCGATCGTGATCGGCATCGATGACTACGCGAAGTGGCCGAAGCTGGAGTACGCCAGCCACGATGCACAGGCCATCGCCGACACCCTGACCGGGCAGTTCGGCTTCCCGTCGTCGCAGGTGATCGTACTGAAGAACCAGCAGGCCACCCGCAACAACATCCTGGCCGCCTTCCACGACCGGCTGGCCGATGACCGCACCGGGCGCGACGACCGGGTGTTCGTGTTCTTCGCCGGGCATGGCGCCACCCGCCGGTTGGCCTCGGGCCGCGACCTGGGCTACATCATCCCGGTGGATTCCAACCCGGATGAGTTCGCCACCGATGCCATCGCGATGACCGACATCCAGAACATCGCCGAGAGCATGCAGGCCAAGCACGTGATGTTTGTGATGGACGCCTGCTACAGCGGCCTCGGCCTGACCCGCGGCGGGCCCTCGTCGTCGGCCTTCCTGCGCGAGAACGCACGCCGCAGCGCGCGCCAGATGCTCACCGCCGGTGGCGCCGACCAGCAGGTGGCCGATGCCGGCCCGAACGGCCATTCGGTGTTCACCTGGGTGTTGCTGCAGGCCTTGGCCGGCAAGGGCGACCTCAACGGCGACGGGCTGATAACCGGCACCGAGCTGGCCGCGTACGTGGCCCCGGCCGTGTCGGCGGTGTCGCAGCAGACGCCCGCCTTTGGCAGCCTGCCGGGGTCGCAGGGCGGCGAGTTCGTGTTCCAGGTGCCCGACAGCCAGGAATACCTCACCGCCGATACCCGCCAGTTGTCGGCCGACGCCATCGCGTTGAACAACAAGGTCGACGCGGCGCAGGACGCCAAGGGCAAGGACGAAGCGCCGGTGACCGTGGCCGACCTGCAGGGCGGCAAGAGCACGCTGGTGGTGCCCGCCGCTGCGCCGACGTCCGACCGCCAGCGCGCGCAGCAGGCCAACGACCGTGGCCTGCAGTTGTACCGCGAGAAGCGCTACGACGAGGCGGTGGCCCAGTTCACCGAAGCGCTGAAGCTGCGTCCGGACTTCGCCCAGGCCGCCAACAACCTGGGCTTCGTGTACTACCGGCAGCAGCGCTATGCCGAAGCGGCACGCTGGCTGGAGAACACCTTGAAGATCGATCCCTCGCGGGCGGTGGCCCACTTCAACCTAGGCGACGCCTACTTCCATGCCGGCGACAAGGCCAAGGCCAAGCAGGCCTACAGCACCTACCTTGCCCTGCAACCGCAGGGCAGCGCCGCGGCCCAGGCCCGTGCCCAGCTGGAGAAGCTCTGAGCGATGACCACCCCGTCCAACATCGACACCGTCGTTGCCATCGCCACCGCGCCCGGTGCCGGCGGCGTCGGCATGCTGCGCCTGAGCGGTCCGCGTGCGCGTGGCATCGCCGATGCCATCGGCGTGCGCACGATGCAGCCGCGACAGGCGCATTACGCCCGCTTCCGCGATGCGCAGGGCGAGGTGATCGACGATGGCATCGCGCTGTGGTTCCCGGCCCCCCACAGCTTCACCGGCGAAGACGTGGTGGAACTGCAGGGCCATGGCAGCCCGGTGGTGTTGCAGCAGCTGGTCGCGCGCTGCATCGCGCTGGGCGCGCGGCAGGCCCGCCCCGGTGAATTCAGCGAACGCGCCTTCCTCAACGGCAAGCTCGACCTGGCCCAGGCAGAAGCCATCGCCGACCTGATCGCGGCCAGCGACACCCGCGCAGCGCGCGCTGCACGGCGGTCGCTGGACGGGGTGTTCTCGCGCCGCGTGGACGAGGTGGCAGAACAGCTTGTTCTGCTGCGCATCCATGTTGAAGCGGCGATCGACTTCGCCGACGAGCCATTGGATACGCTCGGCGGCGAGCAGGTGCGGGCCGGATTGGGCCAGGCGCTGCGCGCGCTGGAGCGGCTGCGCGACGATGCCGAGCGCGGCCGCAAGCTGCGCGATGGCCTGCATGCGGTGCTGGTGGGCCCGCCGAACGCCGGCAAGAGCTCGCTGCTCAACGCACTGGCCGGCAGCGAGCGCGCCATCGTCACCGACATTGCCGGCACCACCCGCGACACCCTGCGTGAAACCATCCGCATCGACGGCCTCGAACTGACCCTGGTCGACACCGCCGGCCTGCGCGACGGCGGCGACGCGATCGAGCGCGAAGGCATGCGCCGCGCGCACGTGGAGATGCAGCGCACCGACCTGGCCATCATCGTGCTGGACGCCCGCGACCCGCAGGCCGGACATGCCGCGGTGGCCGACGCCCTGGCCGGCGTGCCGCAGCAGCTGTGGATCCACAACAAGAGCGACCTGCTGGAGCACCGTCCCGCCGACAGCGAGGCGAACGTCGTCCACGTCTCCGCCGCCACCGGCCAGGGCCTGGACCGCCTGCATGCCCGCCTGCGCGAACTGGCCAGCGGAAGTGCCGGCGACAGCGTGGACGGCGAGTTCTCCGCGCGCGCCCGCCATGTTGACGCCATCGTGCTGGCCATCGGCCACGCCGAGCGCGCCGAAGCCGAGCTGGTACACGAACACCTGGAGCTGGCCGCCGAGGAACTGCGCCTGGCCCATGAGGCACTGGGCGAGATCACCGGGCGGATGAGCGCCGATGATCTGCTGGGGCGGATCTTCTCCAGCTTCTGCATTGGGAAGTAGGGGCTATCATCGTCAGCGCCGAAAGTGCGTCATCAGACACACCTTCCCGGCATTAAACCGACCAGACTCCACGGAGTACACCCCAGTCGCGTGACAGCCCCTTTGAGGATCCGGTGATGGGCACGACAACATTGATCCGCAACAGCACTGTCGAGTTCCTGATCTTCACCAGCCAGACGGGCGATCAGAGCATCGAGGCCCGTTACGAGGACGATTCGATCTGGCTGTCGCAGAAGCGGATGGCTGCGTTGTTCGGCGTGGACGTTCGGACGGTCAATGAACATCTGAAGAACATCTTTGACAGCGAAGAGCTGACCCCAGCGGCAACCCTCCGGAAATTCCGGATAGTTCAGCAGGAAGGCAGCCGCACGGTGTCCCGAGGCGTGGACCACTACAACCTCGATGCCATCATCTCGGTCGGCTATCGGATCAACTCGATGCGTGCCACGCAGTTCCGCCAATGGGCCACTGCCGTCCTGCGCGAGTTCGCGGTCAAAGGATACGTGCTGGATCGCCAGCGCATGGAGAACGGCAGCTACCTGGGCGAGGACTACTTCGAACACCTGTTGGCGGAAATCCGCGAGATCCGCCTCAGCGAACGACGCTTCTATCAGAAGATCACCGATATCTACGCTACCAGCGTCGACTACAACAGGGATGCGCCTACCACCCAGAGCTTCTTCGCCAAGGTCCAGAACAAGCTTCACTTTGCCATCCACGGGCACACGGCCGCAGAGCTCGTGCGGGGAAGGGCGGACGCCACGCGACCCAATATGGGGCTCACTACGTGGGCTGCCGCACCCGAGGGCAGGATTCTCAAGACCGACGTCGTGGTGGCCAAGAACTATCTGGACAAGGAGGAGCTCGATTCGCTCGGACGCATCGTCAGTGCCTATCTGGAACTGGCCGAGGACCGCGCCCGCCGCAGGATCCCGATGTCCATGGAAGACTGGGCCAAGCGCCTGGATGCATTCCTTGTCTTCGATGAGCGTGAAGTGCTTCAGAACGCCGGCACTGTGTCGGCCAAGGACGCGCAGTTGCATGCCGAAAGTGAGTTTGAGATGTACCGGAACGTCCAGGAGCGATTGTTCGAAAGTGATTTCGACAAGGTGATAAAGGCGGTGGAAGCGGTTGGTAGCGCATCAGGGCAGCCCGGCGAGGATTCCTGAAGCCGGTTCTGCCACGGCCATCGGCCCTTCCGCGTGCCGTTTCTTCCCCCTGTCACACCGCACCACCACAATGCGCCGGTCCATCCACGCCCGGCCGCGTTGGCGCGGGCCGCATCAAACAGGGGTTTTGCAGTGTCGAAGTTGTCGTGGGGTTGTGCCTTGCTGTTGTCGCTGACCGTGGCACCATCGGTGGCCATGAGCGCTGAATCTTCCCCTCCCGCGCCGCGCAAGGCGGCGGTGTACGGCCATCGCGGCGCCAGTGCGCTGCTGCCCGAGCACACCCTGGCCGCCTACGCCCAGGCCATCGCCGACGGCGCCGACTACATTGAACCGGACCTGGTGATGACCAAGGACGGCGTGCTGGTCTCCCGCCACGAGAACGAGATCGGCGGCACCACCGACGTGGCCGCGCACCCGGAGTTCGCCAGCCGCAAGACGGTCAAGACCATCGACGGCGAACGCATGGAGGGTTGGTTCACCGAAGACTTCACCCTGGCCGAGCTCAAGACGCTGTACGCCCGCGAGCGCCTTCCGCAGTTGCGCAGCACCGCTTTCGACGGCCAGTTCCGCATCGCCACCCTGGACGAGATCATCGCCTTCCTGGTCCAGCAGGCCGGGCGCGCCAACCGCGGCATCGGGCTGGTGCCGGAGATCAAGCACGGCACCTACTTCAAGGGCATCGGCCTGCCGATGGAAGACAAGGTGCTGGCCACGCTGCAGGGCAACGCCTATACCCGCGTGGCACCGGTGACGATCCAGTCGTTCGAGGTGGGCAACCTGCGTTACCTGCGCAGCAAGCTGGCACGCGATTCCAACATCCGCCTGCTGCAGTTGATCGGCGACCCGAAGCAGCAGCCCGGCGACGTGCTGGCCGCCAAGGGCAGCCAGCGCTATGCCGACATGATCACCCCGGCCGGGCTGGAGCAGGTGGCCGCCTATGCAGATGGGATCGGCCCGAGTCTGCGTCTGGTCATTCCGCTGGACGCCGCCGGCAAGCTGGGTACGCCCACTTCGCTGGTGCGCGATGCGCACGCGGCCGGATTGATGGTGGTCCCGTATACCTTCCGGCCGGAAAACTACTTCCAGGCCGCAGAGTTCCGCAGTGGCGAGCCGAATGCCCGCAACGCGGAAGGTTCGGTCGCCGAGATGCGGGCTTACCTGGCCACTGGCATCGATGCGTTCTTCACCGATGACCCCGCGCTGGGCCGGCGTGCGGTGGATGGGGATGGCACGGCGGTAACCCGGTAGGTACCGACCGTTGGTCGGTGCTGCCCGCATCGACCAACGGTCGATGCCTACCGGGGCATGCCCCAACCGTGCTTGCCGACCGCGCGCTGCGCACGTTACCGTGCCCGGCAGACAAGGAGGTCGCATGCTGATCGGGCATCGCTACGAACACACGCCGGACGGCGATCTACGCATTCGCTCGTACAACTGGGCACAAACAGGTCTTGCCCTGTTTATCGGGCCCTGTGCCCTGATCATTCCGCTGCTGTTCGTGGGCGATGCCATTGCCAGACAGCAACAGCCGTTTCCGTCGCTGGGCCCACTGCCGCTGCTGGTGATCTTCCTGGGCTTCCTGCTGCTCATGACACTCGGGCTGGGTCTGCTGCTGTATACCGAAATCCGCGAAACGTTGCTGCTGTCCACCCGCAACGGCATCGCCAGACATAGCACGACGGACATGCTTGGACTGCGCGAAGAGCTGCGTGGCGAGTTCGCCCTGCAGGCACCGAAGGAGCTTGTATTACGCCGCCGCCTGTACCGGACGTCTGCGGATACGACCTTGTGGTTGGTGATGGACGATGACAGCGAACACCCGCTGAGTCCGGTCAATGTGCCGGTCGTGCCCGGCAGCCGGCAAACCGATCGGTGGGTGGACGCATTGGCTGGCTATCTACACGTGCCGGTTCGCACTGTGCAGCTCGATCCCGAGCCGCCCGCGGCAGTGCTGGCACCAGCAATGCCCGCCCTCCCGCCGCGCAAACGCTTCATCTCCCGGAAGCGCAGGAAAAAAGCAGCGCGCCAAGCCCGCTTGGGAACACCGATCAATGACGCCGGTACTAAACCGGCGCCGCGCACGGTGCCAGCCAACATCCGCGTCTTCTTTGCCCTGCTGGGTGCGTTCCTGGCCGCGCTGGAACTCAATCACCTGATCAGCCTGGTGAATGCGCTGACCACCGGCAGCATCCGGGTGGCCGGTTACCACAGCGGCGCCAGTACCTATTACTGGAGCGAGCAGCCCTATTCCTTCGCATTCCTGGTGCTGTTCGGCATCGTCATGGTTCCGCTGGTCGGCGCATTCGCGTACCAGTGCCTGCGGCTGGCGGTGACCGGGCACATGAAACCGACGGCGTGACCCCTACTCGCGCGGCGCACCCGGATCGCGCGGACGGAACGGGAGGACCACGAAGTCCTGCCCTTCGCGCGGCTGCCACAGCACCGGCACGCGGTGCGGGGAGGGCGGTTCAAGGTCGTTGTCACGCTGCAGCTGCAGGTCGTCCTCGTCGTCTTCCTCTTCCCAGCTGTAACGCTTGCGCGGGGCCATCGGGTCGGACAGGCGGAACAGCAGCGCGCTGATGATGCCGGCGAAGGCACCGCCCATATGCGACTGCCAGGACACCCCCGGCTCGTGCGGCAGGATGGTGATGAGCATGCTGCCGTAGAACAGGAAGGCGATCAGGCCGGCGGCAATGGCCGGTCGGTCGCGGCGCAGCAGGCCCAGCACGAAGACCAGGAACATCAGGCCGTGGGTGATGCCGCTGGCACCGAGATGGCGGCTGCCCAGGTCACCCAGCAGCCAGGCGCCCAGCCCGGAGCCGACCCACAGCAGGGGCAGCGCGCGCAGGGTGGCTTTGGGATAGACGCTGCCGGCAAGGGTGCCGAGGATCAGCAGGGCAAACGCATTGGCCCCCAGGTGCTGCACCGAGCCATGCAGCAGCGGTGCACCGAGGATGCCGAGCAGGCCGGCCTTGTCCAGCGGGGCCACTGCCCACGGGCGCCAGTCGAAATGACCCTGCGCGGTGTAGATGGCCACCAGCACCAGCACGAAGGCCAGGCTCAGGTTGAACGCCCGCAGCACGCGACCGCGGTCGTTGCGGGGAGAGGTCGGCGGCTCGCCGGCGGGCAGGGGCAGGTTGGCGTTCATACCCTTAGGGATTGCGTCGCCCGGGCTGAACACAAGGGCAACGCGACGGGAGAGAGTAGTGCCACCGGCGGGACAATCCCGCCGGTGGCACGTTGGTTACGCGTCGCCGGTCTTCGGCGGGTTCTTCAGGCTCAGCACCACAGTGGCGGCGATGATCACGGCCACCACGCCCAGCGAGATCGGGGTGGGGATCTTGAAGATGTCGATCAGCATCATCTTGATGCCGATGAAGGCCAGCACCAGGGCCAGGCCATACGGCAGCAGGTGGAAGCGATCGGCCATGCCGGCCAGCAGGAAGAACATCGCCCGCAGGCCCAGCACCGCGAACACGTTGGAGGTGAGCACGATGAACGGGTCGGTGGTGATGGCGAAGATGGCCGGGATGGAGTCCACCGCGAAGATCACGTCGGTGACCGCAATCAGGATCAGCACCACGAACAGCGGAGTGAACCAGCGCTTGCCATCGCGCATGACGCTCATGGCGTTGCCGGCGTAGTCGGGCAGCAGGCGCAGGTGCTTGCGCATCCAGCGCAGGGCAGGGTTGCTCTCAAGATCCGGCTCGCTACCGGCCGAGAACCACATCTTCCAGCCGGTGAACAGCAGGAACGCACCGAACACGTAGAGCAGCCAGTGGAACTTGGTGAGCAGCACGCTGCCGGCGAAGATCATGATCGTACGCAGCACGATCGCGCCCAGAATGCCGATGATGAGCACCTTCTGGCGCTGTTCTTCGGGCACCGCGAAGTAGCCCATGATCATCAGGAACACGAAGATGTTGTCCACGGCCAAGGCTTTCTCGACCAGATAACCGGTAAGGAACTCCAGGCCGACCTTGTTGGCCACCACCTGGCCGGCGGTCTCGTTCAGGTAGTACCAAAGGCCGCCGTTGAAGGCCAGGGCCAGGGCGACCCAGCCGATCGACCACCACAGGGCCTCCTTGAAGGTGACCTTGTGCGGCCCGCCATGTCGCATCAATACGAGGTCGACCAGCAGCGCGATGATCACCACCGCGCCGAAGCCGCCCCACAACCACACATTACCGATCGTCTGCATTGGGTTTATCCGTTGGAAAAATAGATTGCCTCAAGCCGGACGGCGAGGATCTGCAACGGAGGATCGGGGGGATCCAGGGACAGAGCTTCGCCATACGGCGAAGGTCTCGCTCGCAGTCCCGATGGGTGGGACTGCCGTTGCACCGGAGCCTGCGGGCTCGAATTGACGGCGACAACGTCTGGGAGCTACTCCCCTTCTGGGGCCGATTCTGCGGGGTGCCGGGGCCGGCGTCAAATGGTTTCCATGCCCCGGTGCGGCTGAACGAAACGCCCCAACCGGTAGTGACGGCCGCTGGCCGTCAACCCCGTAGCGGCCGGGTTTACCGCGCTGACGGCCAGCGGCAGTCACTACCAGAGCGCCGGCGGTGTCGCTCCCAGCGCCGAGGGCTGCAGGCTTCCCGTTTACAATACGCCCATGAATACCCCTGCCCCCGTTGTCCGCCTCAAGAACGCCTGGCGCTCCAGCCACCCGTGGATCTTCCAGAAACTGGTCGAAAAGCCGGCCGTCCGTCCCAAACCCGGTGCCATCGTCGACGTTATCGGCGTGGACGGGGAGTGGATCGGCCGGGGCTTCTACAACGGCCATTCGCGCATCGCCGTGCGCATCCTGGAAACCGACCAGGCCGTGCCGGTGGACGCGGGCTGGTTCTCGCGCAAGATCGCCCAGGCCGTCTCGCTGCGCCGTGATGTGCTGAAGCTGGACGCGGTGTCCGACGCCTGGCGCGTGGTGCACAGCGAAGGCGACGGTCTGTCCGGCCTGGTGGTGGACCGCTACAACGACCTGGTGGTGGTGGAGTTCTTCGCCGCCGGCATGTTCCGCCACCGCGAGTGGATCTACGAAGCGCTGCGTGAGCAGTTCCCGGGCTGCCGTTTCCACAGCTTCGCCGATGAACACGTGCAGAAGCAGGAAAGCTTCGACTTCCACGGCAACACCACCACCGAAGCGTCGGTGATCACCGAGTACGGCGTGAAGTTCCGCGCCGACCCGGCCGGTGCGCACAAGACCGGCTTCTTCGCCGACCAGCGCGAGAACCGCCAGTGGCTGAGCGAGCAGGTGGACGGCAAGAGCGTGCTCGACCTGTGCTGCAACACCGGCGGCTTTGCGGTGTACGCCGCCGCGCGCGGTGCGTCGGAAGTGGTCGGCATCGATATCGATGAAGACGTGATCGCCATTGCCAAGGCCAACTCGCGCCTCAACAACGTGCGCCCGAAGTTCATCCAGTCCGACGTGTTCCCGTGGCTGCGCGATGCGGCCAACCGCGGTGAGCAGTTCGACGTGGTGATCCTGGACCCGGCCAAGATGACCCGCGACCGCGACCAGGTCATCACCGCGCTGAAGAAGTACCTGGACATGAACAAGCTGGCGCTGGGCGTGGTCAAGCCCGGTGGTCTGTTTGCCACGTTCTCTTGCACCGGCCTGGTGGCCGAGGATCAGTTCCTGGACATGCTGCGCCGTGCGGCGTTCTATTCCGGGCGCACCATCCAGATCCTGAAGGTGGCCGGCGCCGGTCCGGACCACCCGTTCATGGCCCACGTGCAGGAATCGCGCTACCTCAAGGCGGTGTTCTGCCGCGTGCTGGACTGAGCCTGGGGTACCGACCAACGGTCGGTATCTACCCGTGTCGGTATCGACCAACGGTCGATACCTACCCATGACGGTGCCGACCAACGGTCGATACCTACCCATGACGGTGCCGACCAACGGTCGGCACCTACCCAGCCGGGCGCCACAGCGCTATGGTCTGACGCTTCCCATCCAAGGTGAGGCGTCATGACGTTGCGCAGTCTGTCATTGCTGGTGTCGCTGGCGTTGTGCACGCCGCTGGCCGCCCACGCGGTCGAGTTCACCCCGCAGGAACTGGCCCGGGCCTCGGCCCTGCAGAAGACGCTGCTCGCGTTGGACAGCCACCTGGATACACCGGCCAACTTCCACCGCGCCGGCTTTGACATCCAGCAGCGGCACGACCACAACGCGCTGTCGCAGGTGGATTACCCGCGCATGGTGGAAGGGGCGCTGGATGGCGGCTTCTGGGCGATCTACACCGATCAGGGCGACCGTAGCGAAGTGGCGCATGTGCACGATCGCGACGCGGGGCTGCTGCGGCTGATGGACATCCGCGAGATGCTCGCCGCGCACCCGGACACCTTCCAGCTGGCGCTCACCGCCGCCGATGCGGCCCGGATCAAGGCCGCCGGCAAGCGCGTGGTCTACATCAGCATGGAGAACGCCAGCCCGCTGGTGGACGATCCCTCGCTGCTGAGCTTCTACCACCTGGCGGGCCTGCGCCTGCTGAGCACGGTGCATTTCGCCAACAACGAGTTCGCCGATTCGGCCACCGACAAGAAGGGCGCCGAATGGAAGGGCCTCAGCCCGGCCGGCAAGGCGCTGGTGGACGAAGCGGTGCGGCTGGGCATCGTGATCGACCAGTCACATGCCTCCGACGCGGTGTTCGACGACCTGCTCGAGCGCATGCCGGTGCCGTTCGTGCTGTCGCACAGTTCGGCCAAGGCGATCTACAACCATCCGCGCAACCTCGACGATGCACGCCTGAAGCAGCTGGCCAAGGCCGGCGGGGTGATCCAGGTCAACGCCTATGGCGGTTACCTGATCGACACCGGCAAGACCGAGGCACGCGCGCAGGCCGAGGATGCGTTGATGAAGCAGCTCGGCGGCGACTACGACGGGATGACCATCGCCCAAGGCGTGGCACTGAAGCAGGGGCTGGACGCACTCGATCAGCGCTACCCGCTGCGCAAGGCCACGCTGGACGATTTCTTCGCCCACTTCGAGCACATCCTCAAGGTGGTCGGCCCCGAGCATGCCGGGATCGGTCTGGACTGGGACGGCGGTGGCGGCCTGGCCGACCTGCCCGATGTGAGCCAGCTGCCGAAGATCACCGCGTGGCTGCTGCGCAAGGGCTACAGCGAGAAGCAGATCGCGGGCATCTGGGGCGGCAACCTGCTGCGCGTGATGGCCCAGGCGCAGGCGCATGCGGACAAGCTGGCGACGCCGAAGAAGTGACGAGACGCGAGGGGGCCGCACAGGCACGGGCCAACAGCAGCCGGGCAGAGCCCGGCTCTACGGGAGCGTGGCCGACAGCGCGTAGAGCCGGGCTCTGCCCGGCTCCCCACCGCCGCCGCGTGCCACGCCCGGTAGGTGCCGACCGTTGGTCGGCACGCCCCCGGATCAGGCCTTGTTGATCACCGCGTTACGCCGCCCATAGGCGAAGTAGGCGATCAGGCCGACCACGTTCCACGCCAGGAAATACAGCTGGGTCTTGCTGGGCAGGCTGAAGAACAGGTACACGCAGCCGATCACCGCCAGCGGGCCGACGATGAAGGCCAGCGGGGTGCGGAACTTGCGCACGCGGCCCGGTTCGCGCACGCGCAGCACTACCAGGCACAGGCCCACCGCGGTGAACGCGGCCAGCGTGCCGGCATTGGCCAGCGCGGCGATTTCATCCAGGCGGGCCACACCGGCCAGCGCGGCGACCAGCACCGCGGTGAACAACGTGGTGGCAATGGGCGTGCCGGTACGCGCGCTGACCTTGGACAGCCCACGCGGCAGCAGGCCATCGCGCGACATGACGAAGAAGATGCGGCTCTGCCCGTACAGGAAGGCCAGCAGCACGGTCGGCAGGGCGATCACCGCAGCCGCACCAATCCACTTGGCCGCGCCCGGGCTGCCCAGCTCGCGCAGGATCAGCGCCAGCGGCTCGGCGCTCTGGCCGAAGATGGTGTAGCTCATCGCGCCCACGGCGGCCAGCGCCACCAGCACGTAGATGATGGTGCAGCCCACCATCGACCCGATGATGCCGATGGCCAGGTCACGGTCGGGCTTCTTGGTTTCCTCGGCCGCGGTGGAGATCGCATCGAAGCCGTAGAAGGCGAAGAAAATGATCGCCGCCGCCGCCATCACGCCCTGCTCGACACCGCCGACACCCACCGACTTGGCGAAGCCGAACGGCATGAACGGGTCCATGTGCGCGGTATCGAAGTGCGGCAGCGCGATGGCCACGAACAGGGTCAGCGCGATGATCTTGACCACCACCAGGATGGCGTTGAGCGTGGCGCTTTCCTTGGTGCCGGCCATCAGCATGCCGGCCACCACGAAGGTGATCAGCACCGCGGGCAGGTTGATGAAGCCACCGGCCACGTGCGGGCCGGCGGTGAGCGCCAGCGGCAGGTCGATGCCCCAGCCATGCAGGAAGCCCACGGCATAGCCGGACCACCCGACCGCCACCGTACTCACCACCAGGGAGTACTCCAGGATCAGACTCCAGCCCACCACCCAGGCGATCATCTCGCCCAGCGCGGCGTAGCTGTAGGTGTAGGCACTGCCGGCGGCCGGCATCATCGTGGCCAGTTCGGCGTAGGACAGCGCCGCGCAGGCGCAGACCGCACCGGCGATGGCAAAGGAGATCAGCACGGCCGGGCCGGCCAGGTTGGCGCCCACGCCGATCAGGGTGTAGATGCCGGTGCCGACGATGGCGCCGATGCCCAGTGCGATCAGGTGCGGCCAGCTCAGGGTCGGGACCAGTCGCCTGCCGGCTTCATGGACGGTGACTTGGTCTAGGGACTTGCGCCGGAGCAACGATGACATGGGACCTCGCGGTAAATGACGGCTACTGACTAGTCTGCGAGTTTTACCCAATGCGGTGCAGCATTACTACTGCCGGGCGTCACAGGAAGGCGTAAGTAAATCCTGAGTGCCGGTGACTGACGAAAACAGCACAAAAGCGCCGGCGTCAGTCCCAGCGGCAGCCGGTATCGGTCAGGGCGCCGATGTCCTCGCTGAAGGCGGTCTGCCGCCCGGTGCGGGCGTTGGTGTAGTCGAACCCGTAGATGCGCGCGCCCTGGGTGGAGATCGCGTAGCGGCCGATCACCTTGCCGTCCAGGTGCTCCTCCCACACCGTATCGAACTGCCACGGGCGGCCCTCGGCCATCTCGGTGCTGTCCTGGCCCAGCAGGGTCAGGCGCAGCCAGGCGGTCTTGCCGGCATACCGGACGAAGCTGGTGCGGTGTCCCTCGGCCGGCAGTTTCCAGGACAGGTGGATCTGTCCCTGGCTGCCGCCGCTCAGGCAGCGGATCTCATCGGCGTGGGCCACGGCTGGGGCGAACAGCACCAGCAGGGGAAGCAGGGCAGACCAGCGCATCGGCGTTCCTAGATGTCGGGTGCAGGGGACAGGCGGCGGCCCCGCCCGCGGGGCCGCCGTTGGATCAGGCCGGCGGCTGCAGCGGAATGCTGCCGCGGCGCGCGTCCACCACCGGTGCGGCGTGGTGGGCCTGGAGCTGTTCAACCACGGTCTCGAAGTCGTGCTGCTGGCCGAAGGCATGTTCGTCCAGGGTCAGTGGGAGCATCTGCAGAAAGCGGAACTGCCCGCTGACCAGGCTCTGGATGTCGCCCAGGTGCTCGGCCGCAACGAACACCAGCGCCTGCAGCTGGCTGTCGGCGTTGTCGATCGGGGCGCCGATGCGCATACGGTCCCACAGGTCCAGCGGCGCGTGGTTGCCCATGCGGCCGGCGGCCAGCAGCAGCTGGTAGGCGCAGAACCGCTGCACCAGGGTCAGTGCCCACGGCGCGCGTTCGGTGGTCTGCAGCAGGAATTCCATGCCCAGGCCGGACACGCTGTCCGGGTCGGCCTCGGTGTCATCCCAGGGATTGGACAGCCCGGAGCTCACATAGGCCCAACCGGGCCGGTCCGGCGTGGGCGGGCACTCGAACACGCCGATGGTGAGCCAGCGCGGGTCCACGCTGTCCTGGCCGAACACGGTGGAGAACACCGCCGCGTCGAGCGGGTACAGGCCGGGGCCCAGGGCGCCCAGCAGGCGGGGATACAGGGATTCTTCGCGCTCTGCCCAGGCACGGGCCAGCAGGTCATCGGGGTGGGACATCCGTTTACTCACAGGCGATGGCCCACCATTGTGGCCCATCGCCTGTTCGTACCGACCAACGGTCGGTACCTACCGGCGGGGATCCGCACCCGGCTTGTTCGTACCGACCGGGGTAGGGCGGAACCCGGTAGGTCACGACCGTTGGTCGTGACCGCTCCCTCACCGGTCCAGCGTGGCCATCGCCGCATCGGCGTAGCGCTGCCCCGCCACGGCATCGGCCGGGAAGATCGCGTCGATGCGGGCCAGCTCGTCCGGGCTCAGCTGCACCTGCAGCGCGCCCAGGTTCTCTTCCAGAAAGGCGAGGCGCTTGGTGCCGGGGATCGGCACCAGGTCGTCGCCCTGTGCCAGCACCCAGGCCAGCGCCAGTTGTCCGGGCGTGATGCCCTTGGCCTGGGCCATCGCAGTGACCGCATCGACCAGAGCCAGGTTGCGGGCGAAGTTGTCGCCCTGGAAGCGCGGCGACTGCCGGCGGTAGTCATCGGCGTCGAAGTCGTCCGGGCGGCGGATGGCGCCGGTCAGGAAGCCGCGGCCGAGCGGCGAGTAGGGCACGAAGCCGATGCCCAGATCGCGCACGGTGTCGAGCACGCCATTGGACTGCGGGTCGCGCGACCACAGCGAGAACTCGGTCTGCACGGCGGTGATCGGGTGCACCGCGTGCGCGCGCCGGATGGTGGCCGCCGACGCTTCGGACAGGCCCAGGAAGCGCACCTTGCCCTGTTCGACCAGACGCGCCATCGCGCCCACCGTGTCTTCGATCGGCACGCGGGTATCCACGCGGTGCTGGTAGTACAGGTCGATGTGGTCCACGCCGAGCCGCTGCAGGCTGGCCTCGCAGGCGGCGATCACGTACTCCGGGCGGCCGTCCACGCTGCGTGCGGCGCTGTCGCTGGGCTCCTGTTTGATCCCGAACTTGGTGGCCAGGAACACCTGGTCGCGGCGGTCGGCGATGGCCTTGCCGACCAGCACTTCATTGGTGTGCGGGCCGTACATGTCGGCGGTATCGAGCAGGGTGACACCCAGCGCCAGCGCGCGATGGATGACGGCGGTGGCCTCGGCATCGCTGCCGCGACCGCCGTAGAAGGCGCTCATGCCCATGCAGCCCAGGCCGAGCGCGGAAACGGTGGGGCCGTGGTGGCCAAGGGTACGGGTCTGCATGGAAGGCTCCGGAAGCGGGGAAGGGGCGGCGCGGTCGAGCGCCGGTGCCCACAGCATCCTCCGCTGCACCATGTGGATAAACTGGCGTTCGCCACATCGACCTTGAAGGCAGGCTTCACAATGCAGTCCCAGCCCCCGTTGTCTGCCGTGGTCGCCTTCGCCCGCGTGGCCGAGCGCGCCAGCTTCACCCGCGCCGCCGATGATCTGGGCGTCTCGCCGTCGGCGCTGTCACAGACCGTACGCGCGCTGGAGGCCAGCCTCGGCGTGCGCCTGCTGCACCGGACCACGCGCCGCGTAGGCCTGACCGAACACGGCGCGCGCTTCCTGTCGCGTGTGAGCGAAGGCCTGGCCCAGATCGAGGCCGCGTTCGTGGACCTGGACAGCGTGCGTGCGGTACCGGCCGGCAAACTGCGCATCAACGTGCCGCGCGTGGCCGCCGAGCTGCTGGTGCTGCCGCACCTGCCCAGCTTCCTGGGGCGGTATCCCCAGGTGGAGGTGGAACTGTTCGTGGAGCCGGGGCTGGCCGATCTGGTCGCCGGTGGCTTCGACGCCGGCATCCGGCTGGGCGAATCGCTGGCGCGCGACATGATCGCCGTGCCGATCGGCCCGCTGGAGCGGCAGGTGGTGGTGGCCACGCCCGCCTACTTCGCGCGCCACGGCGAACCGCAGACGCCGGCCGCGTTGGTCGACCACGCGTGCATCGTGCACCGGCTCAGCACCGGCCGGTTGATGCCGTGGGAGTTCAGCCGCGACGGCCGTGATTTCGACGTGGCGGTGAGCGGGCCGCTGGTGTTCAACGACACCGGCCTGATCCACGCGGCGGTGCGCGCCGGGTTGGGCATGGGCCAGGCCTTCGAGGCCGTGGTGGCCCCCGACGTCGCCGCCGGGCGCCTGCGCTGCGTGCTGCAGGACTGGCAGCAGCCGTTCGCCGGGTTTCACCTGTACTACCCGGCGCGCGAGCAGATGGCGCCTAAGCTGCGGGTGTTCATCGACCACCTGCGGGAGGCGTTGGACGCGCGCTGAGGCGGTGCGCGTCAGCCGGCGAGAAGGTCGGGCCGGTCGTCCACCAGCGTGCGTAGCCACAGCGCATCGCCCGGCAACCCGTGGGGAAACACCACCCGGTCGTCGCAGGGGAAGCGCTTGCAGCGCAACACGCCGTGCGCGTCGAATACCCGCCAGCCCTGCGCGGCCTCTTCGGCCTCGCGGATGCGCCGACGCAATGCCAGGTCCAGGCTGGCCTGGCAGTCGAACCGACACGCGCGCAGGTCGATGCGATCCAGCGGCTGCAGCCCGGCGACGATGCGGCTGACGGCCGGGTGGGCCAGGTCGACACGGCCGGTGGCCATGCCGAGCAGGCGCTCGCGGTGACCGGCAAGGTGGTGGACGAAATACACGGGCGGCATCGGTTCCTCGCGTGGGGCGCGCGGTCGCGGTGGACGGCGACCGTTGGGCGATGGGGCCGATTGGACACCGCACGGGCGTCGCGGGGAATCTCAAGTTGCTTATCGAAAGCACGCGTTCCGATGCCGTTGTCTATTTGCCGCGCGGCACCAATGCCCGCCCGATCGCCGCATCGGCCCGCAGGGCGGGGCGTCAGCCGCTGACGCCGAGCCGCACGCCAAATCCGATCAGGAAAACACCCGCTACGCGCTTCAGTAGAAGTCCTACACGAGGATGCTGAAGAATCCTACGCCGCAACAGGTTGCCCACCCCGATCAGCACCGAGCAATACGCCAACCCCATGACGAAGATGATCACCGCCATGGTCGCGAACGTGACCACGCCCTGGTGGCGGGCCGGATCGATGAACAACGGCAGGAAGGCCATGTAGAAGATGATCGCCTTCGGGTTGAGCAGGTTGATCAGCACCGCCTGGCGGAAGTAGTGGCCGGGCTGCAGGCGGATGCCGCCTTCTTCGCCCCCGCCGCGCGGCCGCCGCAGCAGGCTGATGCCAACCCACACCAGATACGCCGCGCCCAGGTACTGCACGGCGTGGAACACCAGCGGGTTGGCCTTGAGCAGCGCGGCCACGCCGGCCACCGCCAGCCACATCAGGATCTGGTCGCCCAGCAGCAGCCCGAACAGCGCCGTGTAGCCGCCGCGTACGCCGCCGCGGCCGGTGGCGGTAAGCAGGGTGAACGTGCCCGGGCCGGGCAGGGCCAGGAACACCAGCACGGCGGCAACGAAGGTCCACAGGTCCTGGATGCCCATCCACGGCATGGCGGCGACTCGACTACGGGGGAGCGCCATTGTCCGGCACCGCCCCGCATCCCGATAGCGTCAGCCGGCCGCGTGTGGCAGATCCTTCAGCAGCGGTTGCAGGCGCTGCTCGAACATCGCGTGCAGCTGGCGGATGGCCGGGGAGAACTGCTTGCGGTGCGGGCACACCAGGTTCAACGGCAGGCTGTCGCCGGCCCCGCCCAGCAGCACCTGCAGGCGCCCGGCCTGCACGTCGGCGCACACATCCAGCCATGACTTGAACACGATGCCTTCGCCGGCCACGGCCCAGCGCCGCACCACGTCGGCATCGTCGCAGACCATGTTGCCGCGTACCGGCACCACCACCCGGCGCCCGTCCACCTCGAAGTTCCAGCGGTCGTAGGCGCGCCCGGCCAGCTGGTACAGCAGGCAGTGGTGGTCCTTGAGCGCCTCCAGGCTGTCGGGCGTGCCATGCCGGGCCAGGTAGTCCGGCGCCGCCGCCAGCACGCGGCGGTTGCCCGGCAGCAGCGGCAGCGCGACATAGCTGGCGTTGTCGAACCGGCCCAGGCGGAAGGCGATGTCGACCGGATCGCGGAACACGTCGGCCACCTGGTCGGACAGGTGCAGGCGCAGCTGCAGCTTCGGGTGCGCGCGGCGGAACTCGCTCAGCCACGGCAGTAGCACGTTGCGGCCCAGGTCCGACGGCGCGGCCACCTGCAGCACCCCGCGCAGTTCGGCGTCCTCGCCGCGTACCCGCGCCTGGCCCTCGCTCAGGGCGGCCAGCACTTCCTGTGCGTAGGGCAGGTACAGCGCGCCTTCGGCGGTCAGGCGCAGGCTGCGGGTGGAGCGCACGAACAGGCGCAGGTCCAGCTCGCGCTCCAGCCGGGCCACCGCCGCGGCCACCTGCCCGGGCAGCAGGTCGGCTTCGCGCGCGGCATTGGAAAAGCTGCCCAGCGCGGCGGTACGCACGAACAGGCCGAGATCGTCGACGCGGACCATTTTCATTCTCACAGTGAAAGTGCTGCCCGATTCTGCGCCTTTCCGGCGCGCGGCGCGAAGCGCAGGCTGTGCGTCTTCCCGAACGGATCTGCCCCGATGAAAGCTGTTGCCTATACCGAACATGGCCTGCCGATCAGCGACCCGCGCGCGCTGCAGGACGTCACCCTGCCGATCCCGCAGCCCGGCCCGCGCGACCTGCGCGTGGCGGTCCGTGCGATCTCGGTCAACCCGGTGGACACCAAGGTGCGCAACGGCGTGGCCGTGACCGAGCCGCGGGTGCTGGGCTGGGATGCGGTGGGTATCGTCGATGCCGTGGGTGATGAGGTGACCCTGTTCCAGCCGGGCGACGCGGTCTTCTATGCCGGCGCCATCGGTCGCCCGGGTAGCAACGCCGAGTACCAGCTGGTGGACGAGCGCATCGTCGGGCACAAGCCCGCCAGCCTGGATGACGCCGCTGCGGCCGCCCTGCCGCTGACCGCGATCACCGCCTGGGAACTGCTGTTCGACCGCCTGCGCATCGCCGAGGGCGGCGGTGAGGGCCAGACCCTGCTGGTGGTGGGCGCGGCCGGTGGCGTGGGCTCGATCCTGGTCCAGCTGGCCCGCCAGCTGACCCGACTGACGGTGATCGGCACCGCCTCGCGCCCGGACACCCAGGACTGGGTGTATGGCCTGGGCGCGCACCATGTGATCGACCATTCGCAGCCGCTCACCGACGGCCTGCAGCGGCTGGGCATCGCCGAGGTCAGCCACGTGGCCAGCCTGACCCACACCGACCAGCACTACGACCAGATCGTGGCCGCGCTCGCTCCGCAGGGCCACCTGGCCCTGATCGACGACCCTGGCCAGCTCGACGTGATGGCGCTCAAGCGCAAGAGCCTGTCGCTGCACTGGGAGTCGATGTTCACCCGCTCCAGCTTCAACACGCCGGACCTGCAGCGCCAGCACGACCTGCTGCAACGGGTCGCCGCGCTGGTCGACGCCGGCGTGCTGCGCACCACCCTGGGCGAGCACTACGGCCGCATCAACGCCGCCAATCTGCGCCAGGCACACGCCCTGATCGAGAGCCACCGCGCGCGCGGCAAGCTGGTCCTCGAAGGCTTCTGAACTCTCTACTGACCCTGCAATGGACGCTGTTCCCATGACCCTCGCACCGGTGGCCCTGCGCCGCCACACCACCAAGGCCTACGACCCCACCCGCACCCTGCCGCCGGCCGTGCTGGAGGACCTGCTCAACGTGCTGCACAACGCCCCGTCGTCGGTGAACTCGCAGCCATGGCACTTCCTGGTGGCCGGCACTCCCGAGGCACGGGCGCGCATCGCCCGCGCCACGCAGCCCCACCAGCCCTACAACACGGCCAAGATCACCGACGCCTCGCATGTGATCGTGTTCGCCACCCGCACCGGTATCGATGACGCGTACCTGGCCCAGGTGATCGACCAGGAAACCGCCGACGGCCGCTATCCCACCCCCGAAGCGCGCGAGGGCCAGCGCGGCGCGCTGCACCACTACGTGGACCTGCACCGCCACACCCTGGGCGACGTGCAGCACTGGATGCAGAAGCAGACCTACCTGGCCGTGGGCACGCTGCTGCTGGCGGCGGGCGTGCACGGCATCGACGCCACCCCCATGGAAGGCTTCGACGCCGAGGTACTGGACGCCGAACTGGGCCTGCGCGCACGCGGCTTCACCAGCGTGGTGCTGGTGGCGCTGGGCTACGGCAGCGCGGCCAACTTCAATGCCGGCCTGCCCAAGTCGCGGCTGCCCCGCGAGCAGGTGTTCACCCAGCTGTAGTCGACGCACCCTGGCGTTCGCGCGCTGACCGCACGCAACGGTCAGCGCCGAACGCGCGCAGGCGCAGCCAATGAGACCGGCTCAGCCTACACTTGCGCGCATGCAAACCGAATTCCTGATCCTTGGCGGCCTTGTCTGCGTCGTCCTCGTCCTGCAGCTGCTGGTCCTGCTGCGGCGTTCCCAGCACGGCGGGCTTGAACAGGCCCTGCGCGACGAAGCGCGGGTGGGCCGCGGCGAACTGCGTGAGCAACTCGAAGGGCTCGGCCGGCAGCAGGACGCGCGGCTGGAATCCTTCGCGCGCGCGCTGACCGACCTGTCCACCCGCACCGACCAGCGCCTGGATCTGCTGCGCGATGCGCTGGGCGAAGATGCGCGCAAGGCGCGCGAAGAGAGCGCGCTGGCCCAGCAGCGCACCGGCGAACTGCTGGCCCAGCGCCTGCACGACATGCGCGCGCAGCTGGACGTGTTCGGCCAGCAGCAGCAGGCCCGCATCGAGGCCTTCGGCCAGCAGCTGCTGGAACTGACCACGCGCACCGACAGCCATATGGTCGCGCTGCGCCAGGCCCTGGGCGAGGACGCCCGCAAGGGTCGCGAGGAAACCGCGCAGTCGCAGCAGCGCCTCGCCGAATCGCTGGGCCTGCGCCTGCAGGAGATGACCCAGCGCAACGAAGCCCGCATCGGCGAGATGCGCGCCACGCTGGAGCAGCAGCTCAAGAGCCTGCAGACCGACAACGCCGAAAAGCTCGACCAGATGCGCGTCACCGTGGACGAGAAGCTGCAGACCACGCTGGAAGCGCGCCTGGGCGCCTCGTTCCAGCTGGTCTCCGACCGCCTGGAGCAGGTCCAGCGCGGGCTCGGCGAAATGCAGCAGCTGGCCACCGGCGTGGGCGACCTCAAGCGCGTACTGACCAACGTCAAGAACCGCGGCAGCTGGGGCGAAGTGCAGCTGGACAACATCCTGGAGCAGACCCTGACCCAGGAGCAGTACGCACGCGGGGTGAAGGTGCGTCCGGACAGTGGGGAAATGGTCGACATCGCCGTGCGTCTGCCGGGCCGTGGCCACGAGGACACGCCGGTGTGGCTGCCGATCGATTCCAAGTTCCCGCGCGAAGATTACGAGCGCCTGCTCGATGCGCAGGAACAGGGCGACGCCGACGGCGTGCGCGTGCAGGGCGCGCAGCTGGAGCGCGCCATCCGCATCCAGGCCAAGTCGATCTGCGACAAGTACATCGTGCCGCCGCACACCACCGATTTCGCGGTGATGTTCCTGCCCACCGAGGGCCTGTACGCCGAAGTGATCCGCCGCCCCGGCCTGGTCGACCTGCTGCAGCGCGAGCATCGCGTGGTGGTGGCCGGGCCGACCACCGTCACCGCGTTGCTCAACAGCCTGCAGATGGGCTTCCGCACGCTGGCCATCGAGCAGCGTTCCAGCGAGGTGTGGAGCCTGCTGGGCGCGGTCAAGAGCGAGTTCGGCAAGTTCGCCGGCATCCTGGAAAAGGCCGAGAAGCAGATCAGCACGGTCGGCCGCAGCCTGGGCGAGGCCAGCCGCAAGACCCGCACCATCGAGCGCCGCCTGCGCGGCGTGGAGTCGCTCACCGCCGAGCAAAGCCAGGACCTGCTGGAAGACACCACCGGCGAAGACGACGACAGCGGCATGGACGAGAGCAGCGGCGCGCAGGACTGACACCTGGCGTACATGCACTGCATGCACGTGATCGCGCATGCTGTGCACCTGTCGATCGTTCAAGGAATATCCGCATGCGCCTGACCGTGTTGTTGTCCCTGCTGCTGGCCGTGGCCGGTTGCGCCAGTACCACCCCGCCGGGTGCCCCCGTACCTGCCGACGGCGCCACTGCCGCCACTCCGGCAACCCTGGACGCGGCCGCGTGCCGGCAGGCCGGTGGCGCGCTCACGCCGCTGGGCCGACTGCAACGCGTGCAGTGCGTGGTGCCCTACGCCGATGCCGGCAAGGCCTGCAGCGCCAAGGCCGACTGCACCGGCCAGTGCCTGGCGCAGGGCGAGGTGGCCCCGGGTGCCAAGGCCCAAGGCCTCTGTCAGGTCGACATCAGCCAGAACTTCGGCTGCCGCCAGCGCATCGACGGTGGCGTGGCATTGGGCACGATCTGCGTTGATTGATGCTTTCCCGCCATGGGCCCGCCCGTGGCGTCCCTGTCCCAACCCAAGGAACTGTAGTGAGCCAGACTGTCTACGACATCCCCGTCACCACCATCGAAGGCCAGCCGTCGTCGCTGGCCGACTACCGCGGCAAGGTGCTGCTGGTGGTCAATGTGGCCTCCAAGTGTGGGCTGACCACGCAGTACGAAGGCCTGCAGCAGCTGTATGCGGCCAAGCACGAGGCCGGCCTGGAAGTGCTGGGTTTCCCGGCCAACAACTTCCTGGGCCAGGAGCCGGGCAGCGAGTCGGAGATCCAGCAGTTCTGCCAGCTGGAGTACAACGTGGCCTTCCCGCTGTTCGCGAAGATCAGCGTGGCCGGCGACGACGTGCACCCGCTGTACCGCGCGCTGACCGATGCACAGCCGGCCGCCACCGGTGAAGGCCCGATGCGCGAGAAGCTGGAAGGCCTGGTCACCAAGTATCCCGATCTGGTGGTCAACCCGGCGCCGGGCGTGCTGTGGAACTTCGAGAAGTTCCTGATCGGTCGCGATGGCCAGGTCATCGCGCGCTTCGCACCGGACGTGGCCGTCGACGACGCCCGCCTGGTGGCCGCGATCGACGCCGCACTGGCCGTCTGAGCCACGGCGGGGCGCTTGCCCAAGAAAAAACCCCGCCTTGGCGGGGTTTTTTTTGTCCGGTCAGTTGCCCCAGTTGGGCATCGGCATCGCATCGACCGGGATCGGGGCGGTGTCGTCGGCGTCCTTGCCACGGGCATGCTTGCCGCGCAGGTCGTTCTCGATCTGGTAGTTGCGGCGCTGCAGCCACGCATCGCGCACCAGGGTGTATTCGTCCACGGCGTTGGCACGCATGTCGTCGATGGCCAGCAGCTGCGAACGCATGTCCACCAGCTGCAGGCCCTGCAGGCCGATGCGCACCTTGTCTTCCTCGATGGTGCGGATCGGCGAGAGCGGCATGTCGCCGGCCAGGCCGAACACGTCGCGCACGGTACGCGGGCCGAAGAACGGCAGTTCCACGTAGCGCGAACGGCGCCAGCCCCAGGCACCCAGGGTCTGGCCGAAATCTTCCTTGCGGCTGGGCACCAGCGCCTTGCTGGCCGGGTCGAACAGCCCACCTATGCCCAGCGTGGAGTTCATCAGGAACCGGCCCAGGCTGTCCCAGGCATCGTCCGGACGGCCCTGCAGCAGCTGGTTGGTGATGGTCACCGGGGCGCGCAGGTTGTTGAAGAAGTTGCTGACGCCGGTCCGCGCGAAGCGCGGCACCACGTGGGTGTAGGCGGTGGCCAGCGGCCGTGCGATGGCGCGGTCGACCACGTTGTTGAAGCTGTGCACGCGGCGGTTGAACGGTTCCCACGGGTCGTAGATGGCCCGCTCCGGTTCCACCCCGTCCGCCGTGGGTGCCGGGCCGCCGTACAACGCGGCGAAGTCGTCTTCGGCATTGGTCGGCGCAGCGTCACCGCTGGCCGGCGGCGTGCCGGCATCGGTGGGCGCCGCGACCTCGGCAACGGGGGCCGGGACGTCGGTGCTGGCGCTGTCGGTTGCGGCAACCGCGGTGTCGGTCGTGGCCGCAGCAGGGCTGCTGTCCACGGCAACACTGGCCGGTGCACTGTCGCGTGCGGGCTTGCCGGCACAGGCGGTCAGCGCCAGTGCCAACACGAGAAGGGGGAGGGTGCGTATGACGTTCATGTCAGCTCGCCGCAGAAAGGGCATGGAAATCCAGGGTCGGTGCGAGCCGGTAGGCGGCACTGAGTTCGTTGTAACCGGTGGGGCTGCCGATGATCTCCGCGGTGCCGCCGGCCGCGCGCGCACGCGCCGCCAGTTCGGCCAGCAGCGCCAGGCCGGCGCTGTCCACCCGCGTCACCGCCGTGAGGTCGAGCTGGCGCACGCCCTCGGGCGATGACAGCGACGGCCACAGGGCGGTCGCCGCCGCGCGGTCGAGCACGCCGCTGAAGACCAGCGCCGTGCCGTTGCGCTGCACGCTGGCCGTGTTACTTGCCACGGGGCGCCTGACCGGCCTGCATGGTGCCGTTGCGCAGTTCGGTGGCCACCTGCTGGATCGACTTCTGGCGCAGCGGCGCATCGAACTGGGTCTTGAAGGTCTGCACGTAGGAGATGCCTTCGATCATCACGTCGAAGATCTTCCACTGGCCGTTGACGTTGCGCATCAGGTAGTCGACCGGGGTCGGCTCGTTGCCGGCGCGCATCAGTTCGGTGGACACGCGCACGCCGCGGTTGCCCGGCAGCGGCGACTGGCCCTTCAGGCGGAAGGTCGGCTTGCCCTGGATTTCCAGCAGCGCCGCACCGTAGCGCTGCATCAGGTTGTCGGCCATGGCATCGGCGAACAGCTTGACGTCGGCGTCGGAGGCGCCACGGCCGTGCACGCCCAGCACCAAGCGGGCGGCGTAGTCACGGTCGAAGGTCTTGTTGAGCTCGCTGTTGATGAAGCTGCGCAGCACCGTCGGGTTGGCGCGGAACTCGCTGCGACGCTGCTGCAGCGTGGACAGGATGCGCGTGCTGGCGTCGAGCACGGCCTGGCCGGCCTCGTTCTGCCCGGCGGCGGCGGGCGCCGGGGCGGCCTGGGCGAAGCTGAGCGACGGGGTGCTGGCGAGCAGGACCGAGGTGAGCAGGGCGGGGATCAGTTTGAAGGTCATTTCTGCGGTTCCGTTGCAGGCGCTTCAGCGCCGTGGGCGTCCTGGGACTCAGTGCCACCGGCGTTGGCCGGGCCACTGAACATGTATTTGCCAACCAACTGCAGCAGGTCTACCGCCGGCTGGGTGAAGGCGATCTCATCGCCGGACTTGAGCACGTCCGGATCACCGCCCGGCTGCAGTCCGATATAGCTCTCGCCGAGCAAACCGCTGGTGAATATGCCCGCCGAGGTGTCGGCCGGCAGATCCTTGAACTTCGGGTCCAGCTTCAGGGTGACGATGGAGTCGAACTTGAGCGGGTCCAGCTCGATGGCGCCGACCTGGCCGACGGTCACGCCGCCAATCTTGACCGGGGCCTGCTTGCGCAGCTGCCCGATCTGGGTGAAGCGCGCCTTCAGTTCGTAGCCGTCGCTGCCGAAGCCCCAGCGTTGGTTGGTGGAGGCGACGGCCAGCACCAGCAGCGAGGCCAGCGCCAGCAGCAGGAATGCGCCGACGGAAAATTCGAGTCTGGGACCGCGGATGGCCATGGTTGTCTCACTGTTCGTTTGTCAGGTGCCCAGGCGTACCCGGGCGGGTTTCATGGATCGGTGTTCAGCGGAACATCATTGCCGACAGCACGAAGTTGAACATCAGTACCAGCAGCGAGGCGTTGACCACCGCGCGGGTAGTCGCCACCGAGGTGCCTTCGATGGTGGGTTCGGCGTGGAAACCCACGTAGGACGCCACCAGCGCGGCGGTACCGCCGAAGATCGCCGACTTCAGCATTGCCACGCCGAAGTCGTCCCAGAAGTCCACGCTGTTGCTCAGCGCCGACCAGAACACCCCGTTGTCCAGGCCCAGTACGTGGACCGCTTCGAAGTAGCTGGCGCTGATGGCCAGCGAGCAGAAGATGCCGGTGAGCAGGGGCACGGTGAGCACCGCCGCCCAGAAGCGCGGGGCCACCACCTTGGCGATCGGGTCGATGGCCATCAGCTCCAGCGCCTTGATCTGGTCGGTGGCGCGCATCAGGCCCAGTTCGGCGGCGATCGAGCTGCCGGCGCGGCCGATGAACAGCAGCGCGGTCAGCACCGGCGCCAGCTCGCGGTACAGCGACAGCCCCAGCAGCGTGGACAGCGCATCGGCGGCGCCGAAGGTGGTCAGCGTGCGGTAGCCCTGCAGGGTCAGCACCAGGCCGACGAAGGCACCGCCCACGGCGATGATCGGCAGCGAGCGGGCGCCTACCTTGTAGATCTCGCGGGTGAGCTCGGCCAGGAAGTCGGCGGTGGGCAGCGAGCCGCGCAGCACCGTCAGCGAGAACAGGCCGGCGCGGCCCAGCGAGCGGGTGGCGTCAACAAACGGCATCAGGCAACCCTCGCGCGCGGCGCGGCATCGAACGGAATCGGGCCATCCGGCTGGCCGTGCAGGAACTGGCGCAGCAGCGGGTCCTGGCTGGCGTCCAGGTCGGCCGGGCTGCCCTGGAACACCACGCCGCCATTGGCGATCGCGATCACCTGGTCGCAGATCGGCAGGGTCTCGTGCACATGGTGGCTGACGATGATGCTGGTCAGGCCCAGGCTGTGGTTGAGGCGCTGGATCAGGCTCATGATCACGCCCGAGGCGATCGGGTCCAGCCCGGTCAGCGGCTCGTCGTAGATCATCAGCGGCGGGTCCAGGGCCAGCGCGCGGGCCAGCGCCACGCGCCGGGCCATGCCGCCGGACAGCTCGCGCGGCCAGGCATCGGCGGCGGCCAGCAGGCCCACCGCGTGCAGCTTCATGTCCACCAGGCGGCGCAGCACCGGGGCCGGCAGGCGGGTGTGGGTGCGCAGCGGCAGGGCGACGTTCTCGGCGACGGTCAGGTCGGTGAGCAGGCCATTGCCCTGCAGCAGCACGCCCACGCTGCGGCGCATCTCGCGCAGCGCACTGCTGCGCTCGGGGATCGGCTGGCCGAACAGGGTGATCGTGCCGGCCACCGGGCGCAGTTCGCCGGTCAGCGCCGCCAGCAGGGTGGACTTGCCGCTGCCCGACGGGCCCAGCACGGCGGTGATGCTGCCGCGCGGCACCTGCAGCGAAACGTCGCGCAGGATGCTGCGACCGCCGCGATCGATACGCACGTTGGACAACTGCACCAGTGGGTCTTCGGAAGCCGTCATGGACGCCATTAACAAAATTCCAACGTTGTAAGATCGTGGTGAACGGCTGAACATAACCGAACTGGACCGTGCAGTATTGTCGCACGACCCTGCCGCCCGGCCTGCGACACGGCTCGCAACACACCGTGCCGGTACGCGGCACGGCGGGTTTTTCATGCGGATCCGACCCCGGCCACCCTCGTGATCGCGCGGCCGCTGCGGCACACTGGCGCGATGACTGATGCTGCGTCCGATTTCCGTCTGTACCACTCCAACTCACTCGACGTGCTGGCTGCGCTGCTGGCCACGGCCGTGCGTGAGCCGGTGCCGGGCCAGTCCGTGCTGGTGCCGGAGGTGGTGCTGATCCCGCAGGTGGCGATGCGGCGCTGGCTGCAGTCCACCCTGGCGGTCGAGTATGGCATTGCCGCCAACCTGGAATTCCTCACCCCGGGCGAGTTCGTCGCCCGTGCGCTCAACGCCAACGTGCCGGGCGAGCATGACGACCTCACCGCGGCGGCGCTGCGCTGGAAACTGTATGCCGCGCTGACCGACCCGGCGGTGCTGGCGCAGGCCCCGATGCAGGCGCTGCAGGCCTACCTGTCGGCGGCCGACCCGCTCAAGCCGTGGGCGTTGGCCGGCGAGCTGGCGGCGGTGTACGAGAAGTACCAGGCCTGGCGTCGCGACTGGCTGCTGCGCTGGGAGGCCGGGGCCGACGCGCAGGACCCGCAGGCCATCCTGTGGCGGCACATCGCCAGTGGCCACCAGTACCGGGCGCGCCGCATCGATGCCTACCTGTCGCGCTTCGAAGGCCCGGGCCGGCCATTGCCGCAGGGCCTGCCGGCGCGGGTGTTCGCCTTCGCCACGCTCAACATCTCCCCCGACGTGCTGCGGGTGATGGCCACCCAGGCCCGGGTGGGCACGATGCACTTCTACCTGCCCACGCCCACCCAGGCCTACTGGGGCGACCTGCAGACGCTCGGCGAGAAGCTGCGCAGCGGCGCGCCGGACCCGTTCGGCGACGCGGCCGGCGAGAACCGCCTGCTGCAGGCCTGGGGCGCGGCCGGCCGCGACTTCATGGCGGTGCTGGGCAGTTATGAAGTGGTGCACCCGTCGGGCGAGATCGCCGCGTACGACGATCCCGAAGACGACGCGCGCCCGGACATGGACGCCGGCGGACTGTCCGACAGCCTGCTGCACCGGCTGCAGCGCGACCTGTTCCATCGTCGCGGCCAGCCGGCCGGCGCGCGCCGCGAGGGGCTGCGCCACGACGACCCCAGCCTGCAGGTGCACGCCTGCCACACCCGCCTGCGCGAGTTGCAGGTGCTGCACGACCAGCTGCGCGCGCTGTTGCAGGACCCCCGCTTCGATCCGCCGCTGCAGGCCCGCGACATCGCGGTGCTGGCCCCGGACATCGATCCCTACGTGCCTTACCTGGAAGCGGTGTTCGGCGGGCGCAGCGGCGGCGAGGACCATATTCCCTACGCGCTGGCCGACACCAGCCCGCTGGCCGGCGAACCGCTGGCCGACGTGTTCGTGCACCTGCTGGGCCTGCCGGTGTCGCGCTTCGGCTTGAACGAAGTGCTGGACCTGCTGGCCAGCGCGCCGCTGGCCGAGGCGGCCGGGCTGGATGCGGCCGCCTTTGATCGCCTGCACGACTGGCTGCAGGCCGCCGGCGCGCGCTGGGGCCTGGATGCCCAGCACCGCCACCAGCACCAGGCCCCGCGCGACGATGCCTTTACCTGGCAGTTCGCGCTGGACCGGCTGCTGCTGGGTCATGCCAGTGGCAGCGACGGCGATATCGCCGGGGTGGCGCCCTGGCCGGAACTGGAAGGCAGCGCGCTCGACGCGCTGGATCGCCTGCTGGGCCTGCTGCGGGTGCTGGCCCGCTACCAGCGCGTGCTGGGCGAGGCGATGCCGCCGGCGCACTGGCGCCAGCGCCTGCTGGCGTTGCTCGACGCGCTGCTGCCGGTTCCCCCGCAGGCAGCCAGCAGCCAGCGTGCGCTGGAGCGCCTGCGCAAGCTGATCAACGAATTCGCCCGCGACGCCCATCAGGCCCAGTTCCAGGGCGAGGTGGCCCCGGAAGTGGTGCGCGCGCATTTCGCCGGCGTACTGGCCGAAGCGGACACCCGCGCGCCGCTGCTCACCGGCGGGATCAGTTTCGGCCGCATGGTGCCGATGCGCCTGCTGCCGTTCCGGGTGATCTGCGTGCTGGGCCTCAACGACGGCGATTTCCCGCGCCGCGATCCGGCCGCCGGGCTCAACCAGCTCACCGCCGAACTGGGTACCGACAAGCGCCGCTACGGCGACCGCTCGCTGCGCGAGGATGACCGCTTCCTGTTCCTGCAGCTGTTCGCCTCGGCGCAGGACGTGTTCTACCTGAGCTACCTGGGCGCCGATCCGCGCGATGGCAGCGTGCGCGAGCCCTCGGTGCTGGTCAGTGAACTGATCGACGCGGCGGCCGAGTACCACCAGGTACCGGCCACCGCTGCCCGCCAGCTCACCGTGCGCCACGCGCTGCAGCCGTTCGCGCCGGCCGCGTTCGGCGGCGGCGACGAGCCGCGCCGCTTCAGCTATCGCCAGCAGTGGCATCCGGCCGCGGGATCGCTGGGCGGGCGGCGACGTCCGCTGGGCGCGTGGTTCGACCAGCCGTTGCCGCCAGCCGACACGCTGCCGGGCGAGACCGAACTCAGCCTGGATGCGCTGCGCCGCTTCCTGACCGATCCGGCCAGCCAGTTCCTGTCGCAACGGCTGGGCCTGCGCCTGCCCGACGACCTGGCCGACGCCGACGACGTGGAGCCACTGGTGATGGCCGCGCGCGGCACCGACACCCTGCGGCTGCAACAGGCAGTGATCGACGCCACCCTGGGCCAGGACGAGGCGCCGCTGTATCCGCGGCTGCGCGCACGTGCGCTGCTGCCGTCCGGTGCGTTGGGCGAGCGCCAGTTCGAGGCGCTGCAGGGACAGACCCGCCCCTACGCGCAGGCGTTGGCGCAGTGGCAGGCCGGCAGCGTGGCCGACAGCCGCCGGCATGAGGTGGATATCGATGGCGTGCGCCTGCACGGGCGCATCAACGACGTGCATGCGCAGGGGATCGTGCGCCTGCGCCCGGGGCCGCTCAACGGCCGCGCCGCGATCCGCAACGGCCTGGACTGGCTGCTGGCCAACGCTGCCGGCGACACGCTGCCGCTGGTGCAGTTCCACGACAGTGGCGAGGATGGCCTGGGCCCGCATGTGCTGCCGCCGCTGCCGCCCGAACAGGCGCAGCAGGTGCTGCGCCGGCTGCTGCAGCTGCGCAACGAGGGGCTGCGCGCGCCGCTGTTGTATGCGCCGTCCACCGGTTGGGCGCTGTATACCGCCCTGCCTGCCAAGCGCGAGGCCGAGGGTCGTGCGCGGTGGTATGGCAGTGACCGCAGCTGGGCTGAATCCAGTGGTGCGGGCTACCAGCTTGCGCTGCGCGGCCACGATCCCTTCGCCAGCGCCGACAGTTACCGGCAGCTGCTGCACAACAGCTTCGTGGTGTTCACCGCGGTGCGCGAAGGCCGGGTGTTTGCCGGCTTCGACGAACAAGGCGCCGCACGATGACCGCCCCCGACCTGCTTCATGACCCCTACCTCGCGCTGCCGCTGGACGGCGTGCGCCTGATCGAGGCCAGTGCCGGTACCGGCAAGACCTTCACCCTGGCCACGCTGTTCACCCGGCTGGTGGTGGAAAAAGGCTGGCGCATCGGCCAGATCCTGGCGGTGACCTTCACCGATGCGGCCACCCAGGAACTGCGCAAGCGCATCCGCGAACGCCTGGCCCTGGCCGCGCAGCTGGTGGAACGCGCGCCGAGCGAGGATGACAGCCCCGAGGTGGTGCTGACCCGGTGGATCCTGCAGCGCCAGCTGGCGCTGGGCGAGGAAACCCCTGCCGCGCTGGCGCGCCGGCTGCAGACCGCCGCCGATGAAATCGACCTGGCCTCCATCTTCACCATCCATGGCTTCTGCACCCGGGTGCTGCGCGAGCATGCGCTGGAAAGTGGCCACACCTTCGACCCGCCCGCACTGCTGCCCAGCGAACGCGCGCTGCACGACGAACTGGCCGCCGACCTGTGGCGGGTCCACGCCAACGATGCGACCACCGTCGATGCGCTGACCCGCCTGTGGTCGTCGCCGGAGGCGCTGGCGGGCGACCTGGCCACGCTGATCAAGCCGTTGCCGTTGTTGCCGCCGGTGCCCGCTGTGGAGAACGAGGATCCGCGCCCGGCGCATGCGCTGGCCGCGCGCCAGTTCGCCGAGGCCTACCGCCAGCACGGCGACGCCTTCCTGGGCGAGGTCTGTGCCGCGGTCGAGACCAAGGTGCTCAATGGCACCAGCTACAAGCTGGCCTGGCTGGAGCCGCTGAGCGTGCAGCTGCACCGCTGGGCCGGGGCGGGCGATCCGGGCGCGCCGCTGGACGCCGACCCGGAGCGGCTACGCCGGCTTACCCCCGAAGAACTCAGCGCGCGCACCAACAAGGCGCACGCCGGCAAGGCGCCGCACTCGCCGCTGCAGCACGCGCTGGCGCTGTACCTGGCTGCCACCGATGCGCTGGCGCAGTGGCAGCGCGGCCAGGCCATCGCCTTCCTGCACGCCCTGCGAGACCAGGCCCGGGCACGCCTGGCCGAGCTCAAGCGGATCGGCCGGGTACAGACCTATGACGACCTGATCGATGGCGTTGCCGACGCGCTCGACGGGCCGCATCGCGCCGTGCTCGTGCAACAGCTGCGCGCGCAGTACGCGATCGCGCTGGTGGACGAATTCCAGGACACCGATGACCGCCAGTGGAGCATCTTCCAGCGCGTGTTCGGCGATTCGGAGGAAACCCGCGCGGCGGGCCTGGCCCCGGCCCTGTTCCTGATCGGCGACCCGAAGCAGGCGATTTACGGGTTCCGCGGCGGCGACATCCACACCTACCTCAAGGCCAAGCACCAGGCTGATCCCGCGCCGCCGCTGGACCGCAACTTCCGCTCGCGGCCGGCCGTGCTGCAGGCCATCCAGGCGCTGTATGCCAACGCCGGCGACACCGCCTTCCTGGAAGCAGACATCCGCTTCGAGCCGGTGCATCCGGGCAGCACCCGGCTGGATACCGACTTCCTGCGCGACGGCATGCCGGCGCCCGGCCTGACCCTGCGCCTGCTGGACAACCCCGAGGGTGGCGCGCTCAAGGCCGATGCCTCGCGGCAACAGGCCAGCGATGCCTGCGTGGCCGCCATCCACCAGTTGCTCAGCGAGGCCCGCCAAGGCCGCGCGCTGCTGCGCGGGCAGCCGCTGCAGCCCGGTGACATCGCCGTGCTGGTGCGCTCGCACAAGGAAGCCACGCGCATCCAGCAGGCGTTGAGCGCGGTGGGCATTCCGGCTGTCGCCGCCGGCAAGCAGAGCCTGTATGCCACGGCCGAGGCGCAGGACCTGCGCGTGCTGTTGCTGGCCCTGCTGCAGCCAGCCGACGAAGGCCGCCTGCGCGCGGCGTTGTCCACCGTGCTGCTGGGCGAAGATGCCGCCGCCATCGATGCGCTGGAGCGCGAGGGCGACGCACAGCGCAGCTTCCAGGTCCGCCTGCTGCTGTGGCGCGAACGCTGGCAGCGCGGTGGTCCGTTCGCGGTGATTGCCGACCTGTGCGCCGAGCACGCCGAGCGCCTGCTCGGCCTGATCGACGGCGAACGCCGCCTCACCAACTACCTGCAGCTGGGCGAACTGCTGCAGCAGGCCGCTGCGCAGACGCTGGGCATGCACGGCTTGCTGGACTGGCTGCAGGTGCAGATGGCCCACGCCGACCAGAACGACGAGGCGCAGCTGCTGCGGCTGGAGTCGGACGCGCGCCGGGTGCAGATCATCACCCTGCACAAGAGCAAAGGCCTGGAGTACCCGCTGGTGTTCCTGCCGTTCGTGGGCATCGGCGGCAGCGCGCCCAATACCGACACCCATTGCACCGTGCACGCCAACGCGCGCCGCGAGCTGCACTGGAAACTGGACAAGGACGAGGCCTGGAGCGCGGCCAGCACCCGCAGCGCGCAGGAACAGGAGGCCGAAGACGCGCGCCTGTTGTACGTGGGCCTGACCCGCGCCGAGCACGCGCTGTGGATCGCCGCGGGCGACCTGGCCGGCGCCGCGAAAACCCGGCTGGCCCCGATGCTGTCCGACTTGGAGGCGCTGCGCGCGCATCCGGACATCGCCGTGATCCAGGCCCCGCTGGAACCGCGCCCGGCGCAGCTGGCCAGCGAACGCGACGGCGACCTGCCAGCGGTGCGCGCGCTGACCCGGCGCATCCCGCACGACTGGTGGGTATACAGCTTCACCCAGCTGGCGCATGCCGATGCCGGCCACGACACCGATGCGGCCGCCACCGAAGTGCCGGCCCCCGCCGCCGACGAACCCAGCGGCGAGGATCTCACCCTGGACACCACGCAGGCCGTGCCGCTCCGCGACGACGAGGTCGACCCCCGCTTCATGGGCAGCCGCTTCGGCAACGTGCTGCACGACGCGCTGGAGAACACCGACTTCGCGCGCTGGGCGCACTGGCAGGCCGGGCAACCGGCGCCGGATGACGAGGCGGACGTGCTGCGTACCTCGCTGGGTGAGGAAGGCTATGCCGACGAAGACCTCGACGATGGCGTGGCGGTGCTGACCGCCCTGGTCGGCCAGACCCTGACCGCGCCACTGCCCGAAGGCGGCGCGCTGCACGACCTGCCGGCCACCGACCGGCGGGCGGAGATCGAGTTCCACTTCGCCATGCAGCCCACCGCCGTGCCGTTGCTGCTCGACCTGCTGCACGCGCATGGGCTGGTCCGCGAACGGCGCGGCTTCGGCACGCGGCGCAAGCTGGAGGGCCTGATGACCGGCAAGATCGATCTCACCTACGTGCGCGGCGATCGCTGGTACGTGCTCGACTACAAATCCAACCGGTTGCCCGGCTACGACCCGGTGCGGCTGCAGGGCGCCATGCAGCACAGCGAATACGACCTGCAGGCGTTGATCTACACCGTGGCGCTGCACCGCTGGCTGCGCTTCCGCCTGGGCGCACGGTACGACTACGCGCGCGACATGGGCGGCATCCGCTACCTGTTCTGCCGTGGCCTGGATGCCTCGCGCGCCGATAGCCCCGGCGTGTATGCGCACCGCTTCGACCCGGTCCTGGTGGATGCACTGGATGCCTTGTTCGCCGGTGGCGAGCACGCCCAGGCGCGCATGGCGGCCCGCGCGCGGGGTGAAGCATGAGCCTGCTGGCGGCACTGAAGAACAGCGGCGCGCTGCGCACCCTCGACCACGCGCTGGCGCAGAGCCTGCGCCGGTTACGCCCGGACACGCCCGATACGGTGCTGGCCGCGGCCGCACTGGCCTCGCTGGCCGTGTCGCAGGGGCATGCCGGGCTGGACCTGCATCAGCCGCAGCGGTTGGTCGAGATGGACACCCCCTGGCCCGACGCCGACACCTGGCGCGAGCAGCTGCAGGCCTCGCCGTGGGTGGACGTGCCCGACACCGACGGCGCCCCGGCGACCGACGTCCCGCTGGTACTGGAAAACGGCCTGCTCTACCTGCGCCGCTACCGCGAGTACGAGCGCCGCCTGGCCGATGGCCTGCAGCGCATCGCCACGCATGCATCGGGGCAGGCCGATCCGGCCGCGCTGGCAACGCTGTTCGCGCAGCTGTTCCCGCAGGCGCGCGAAGGCATCGACCACCAGGCGCGCGCGGCGGGCGTGGCACTGCGCCATCCGCTGGTGCTGGTCACCGGCGGGCCGGGCACCGGCAAGACCACCACCATCGCGCGGCTGTTGGTGCTGCTGGCGGCCCAGGCCGTGCAGGCCGACCAGCCGTTGCCGCGGGTGGCGCTGGCCGCGCCTACCGGCCGCGCCGCCGAACGCATGGCCGAAAGCCTGCGCCTGGCTGTGCAGCGGCTGCGCCTGCTCGGCATCGCCCCGGCACTGTGCGACGCCATGCCCAGCACCGGGACCACCCTGCACCGGCTGCTCGGGGTGATCCCCGATTCGCCGCGCTTCCGTCACCACGGCGACAACCCGTTGCCGTTCGACGTGGTGGTGGTGGACGAAGCGTCGATGATCGACCTGCCGCTGATGACCAAGCTGGTGGAAGCGATCGCCGCCGGCACCCGGCTGGTGTTGCTGGGCGACCCGGACCAGTTGCCGTCGGTGGAAGCGGGCGATGTGCTCAGTGCGATCCTGCGTGCCAGCGGCGATGGCCTGGGCACCCAGGCCGACGATCACGCCGCGCTGCACACGTTGCTGGCCCCGGCCGCGTTGCAGCCGCTGGCGGCGTCCACGCGGTTCGGTGGTCGAAGGGTGCAGTTGCAGCGCGGCTATCGCCAGACCGATGCGTTGGACCTGGCACCGCTGGCGCATGCCGTGCGCGAAGGCGACCCTGCCACCGCACTGGCCCTGCTGCGGGGCGGCCAGCTGGCCGGCGTGCACTTCCACGAAGACCAGGTCGATCCGTTCCAGCAGCACCGCGATCACCTGCTGTCGCACTGGCGCGGACTCGGCGATGCCGTCGACCCGGGCCAGGCATTGGCCAACGCCGGTCGCATCCGCCTGCTCACCGCCGTGCGCGAAGGTCCGCAAGGCGCGCGCGGGCTCAACGCGCGCATCGAAGCGCTGCTGGCCGGCGTGCCACGCGCGGGCATGGCGCCGGGCTACTTCCACGGACGGTTGCTGCTGGTCACCGAGAACAGCTACCGCCACCGCCTGTTCAACGGCGATATCGGCATCTGCCTGGCCGACCGCCACGGTGCGGTCACCGCCTGGTTCCCCGGCGACACGCCCGATCAACCCCGCGGCTTCCATCCGGGCGCGTTGCCCGCGCACGAAAGCGCGTTCGCGATGACCGTGCACAAGGCGCAGGGGTCCGAATTCGATGAGGTCTGGTTGCAGCTACCGTGGCGCGACAACCGGGTGCTGTCGCGCGAGCTGCTCTATACCGGCATGACCCGCGCACGCCAGTCACTGCATGTGCTGGGCAGCGCGCCGGTACTGGAGGCCGCATTGAAGCGGCATGCCAGCCGCGTGTCCGGGCTGGCGATGCGGCTGGCGGGCAACACGGCTGCATCCGGTGATGCAGCCGTGGCCGAACCTGCGGTGCAGGCGCCGACGCCGGCCCAGGGCCAGCTGTTCTAGCGCCGCGCCGGGCTTACTCGGGAACTACCACGGTGCCGTCGGGGAACACGATGGCGCCGTCGCCGCTGACATCGAAGAAGCCGAGCTGGTGCTTGTTGGCCAGCACCTGCACCAGGCCATGCGCGGTCTCGGCCACCGAATGGGCGAACGAGGCATAGATCACGTGCTTGCCGACGCTGTAGTCGGTCACTTCGGGACGGTCGTCTTCGTCATCGGCCAGCGGGCCGTTCATCGGCGGGAAGTGCTCCACCATCTCGGCGAACCACGCCTGCAGCGCCGGCACCGACACGGCCGGATCGTTGTAGTCGTGTTCCTCGCTCCACTCGGTCTGCGCGTCGTACCACTCCAGGAAGGCCGCCGCATCGCGCGGGGCCACGGCCGGGTCGAACACCATCAGGTCGTAACTCATCCAGGATCACCTTGTTCCATGCAGAAATGCAGGGGTCAGGATAGCGTTGATCGGCGCGGGCTGGCGTGCCCGCACCCGGCCGGTTCAGCGCGGCGCGGGCAGGCCGGGCTGTGCGGCAGCGGGGCTGTCCACCACCGGCGCGTCCGGGAACAGCGCGAAACGCAGCCCCATCACGCCCATCAGCGCTTCATCGCGGGCCTTGCCGGCGTCCACGGTCTGCACCCGCCGCAGCGAGGCCTCCAGCTTGGCCTGCAACCCGGCCGGGGCCGGCAGCGGCCGGCGCTGGGCCACCTGCGCGCGGTAGTGCGCGGCCACTTCGTCCAGGATCGCCTCGATCGCCTCCACGCTGGTCGGCGGCAGCCCATGCCGGGCGCGCCGCAACTGCAGGATGTTCAGCCCGATGCGCGCTTCGGTGAGCATGTCCACCGAGGCGATGTCGCTGCCTTCGGGGGTGGCCGCCAGCCGCGGCGCCAGCAGGCCCAGCAGGTCCAGCATGCGCGCGGCGAACTGCTGGCGGTCCTGCTGGCCACGGCCCTGCGCGGCGTCGGCCAGCGTGGTCCAGCCCTGGCGGACCAGCCGGCGCGCGGTCCATTCGGCGCCCACCGAGCGGAACAGCCGGGTCATCACCACCGCAAAGCCGATCCCGATGAACATCGCCACCGAGGAATTGATGAAGCTCTGGATGTTGGCGTTGTAGGTGTTCTGCACGTTCAGCAGCGCCACCAGGTTGACCATCAGCGGCAGCCCGATCAACGCGTTCTTCGGCGTGTGCAGCAGCAGCCCCACCGGCAGGAACACCACCGCCAGCACCAGCGCCAGGCTGCCGAAGTCGTGCACGGCGGGGAACACGCCGAACAGGTACACGCCGGCCACCACGCTGGCCACGATGGCCCACAGCAGGAAGGACAGCATGCTCGGCGCCGGATCGTCCTGCGCGGCGAAGAACGCGGCGGCCACCGCGGCCATCATCGCGCCGTTGCCACCGCCTTCCCAGCCGAGCGTGATCCACAGCGCGCAGTAGGTCATCAACGCCACCCCGGCGCTGGCCGCCGAGAACAGCGCCATGCCGTAATCCACGTGGCGGGCATCGGCGCTGCGCGTGGTGCGGATCCGGTAGTGGGCGGTATCGCGCGGCGCGTCGCCGTCCTCGATCGCCGCCTGCAGGGTGGTGCAGTCCTGCCACAGGTCCACCAGCTCTTCCAACCGCAGCAGCAGCGTCACCAGCAGCAGGTGGTCCAGCTCGCCATCCACGGTCGGCTTCAGCGCCAGGATGCGCGCGCGCAGCGCAGCGTACTCAGTGGCCGTGGAGCGGCCGGGCGTGTCCAGCCACGCGGCAATGTCGGCCACCAGTGGTTCCAGCCCGGGCGGCAGCGCGCGTCCGCCCGCGCGCAGGGCGCCCAGCCGGTCGGCAATGGACGACAGCACCGGCAGCATCAGCAGCATGCGTTCGCGCAGCCGCTGCATCGACACCGCCGCACCGGCATGGCGCGGGTCGTCGCGGCGCAGGAACTCGATCAGTGCCTCGAACTGCACCAGGTCGGCCGCCAGCCGGTTGCGCGGGGCGTGCGCCTGGCCACGCAGCAGGATCTGCCGGCACCACTGCGCCGCATCGCCCATCCAGTTGCCGATCCGCGCGCGCAGCATCGGCTGCACCGAGGTCGGGAAGAACAGCGAGGCGAACAGCACCGCCACCACCGTGCCCAGGATGATCTCCTCGCTGCGTGCCACCACCGTGTCGAAGATGGTGTCCGGCGAGGTCACCGCCGGGAAGCCGATGAACGCGGTGGTGTAACCGGCCAGCAGGAACGCGTAGCCGCGCGGGCCGCGGTTGAGCAGGGCGATGAACAGGCAGGCCGACAACCACAGCGACATCGCCGCGCTGAGCAGGAACGGGGTTTCCACCAGGTGCGGCAGCATCCACAGCGTGGCCGCCCCGGCGATGATCGTGCCCAGGATGCGGTACACGCCCTTGGCGCGGGTGGGGCCGAGCATCGGCTGGGTCACGATGTACACGGTGGCCATCGCCCAGTACGGGCGCGACAGGTTGCCGGCCAGGCCGATGTACAGCGCGGCCAGCGCGGCCAGGAAGGTCTTGACCGAAAACAGCCACGCCTGGCGGTCCAGCAGCAGCATGGGGTTACCTCGTGGCCGTGCGCGGGGCCACGGCGTCGGCATTCCAGCCGCCGCCGAGCGCCAGGAACAGCTGGATCTGGTCGCGCGATACCTGCGCCTGCGCGTCGGCCAGGGTGGCATCGGCCGACACCAGCGTGCGGTCGGCATCCAGGCTGGACAGGTACGGGGTGCGCCCGCCCTGGTACAGGCGGCGGTTCTGGCTGGCCGCCAGCGCGGCCTGCTGCTGGGCCAGCTGCAGCGACTGCAAGCGCTGCAGGTCCTGCGCATAGCGGCTCAGCGCGGTCTGGGTTTCGCGCAGCGCCTGCAGCACGCTGTGGTCGAACTCGGCCAGCGCCGCGTCGGCCCCGGCCTCGGTGGCGTGGATGCGTGCATGCGTGCCTGAGGACGGCAGCGTCCAGGAGATCAGCGGGCCGAGCGACCACTGCTGGGTCAGCGGCTGGCCGAAATCCTCGAGCAGGCCGGCCGCGCCGACCGACGCCCCCAGGCGGATGTCCGGGTACAGCTCGGCGGTGGCCACGCCGATGCGCGCGGTGGCGGCGGCCAGCCGGCGTTCGGCCTGGCGCACGTCCGGGCGGCGCGCCAGCAGCGCACGGCCATCACCCACCGGCAGCGGCTGGGCCAGGGTCGGGGCCTGGCTGCAGTCGGCCACGCCGTCGGGCAGTTGCCCCGGCGTGCGGCCGAGCAGGGCGGCCAGCTGGTATTCGGCGGCCTGGCGGTGCGCGTGCAGCGGCGGCAGCGCGGCCTGCAGCATCGCCACCTGGGCGTTGGCGCGGGCCAGCTCCGGCGGAGTGCCACGGCCGGCGTTGATCAGCCGCTGGGTCACCTCGCGGCTGCGCTGCTGCAGCTGCAGCGAGTGCTCGGCCACGTGCAGCTCATGGTTGGCGTGGCAGATCTCCACGTAGCTGCCGGCCACCTGGGCCACCAGCGACACGCGGGCCAGGTCGAGCGCGGCGGCCACGCTTTGTTCGTCGGCGTGCGCGGCCTCGGAGGCGCGCTTGAGCTTGCCGAACAGGTCGAACTGGTAGGACACCGCGAACTTACCGTCGGCCAGGTTGATCGGCGGCAGTTCGTGTTCCAGCAGGAACGACTCGGCCGACAGCTGCGCGCGGCTCACCCCGGCGTCGGCCTCGTACTCGAAGCCACCGGCGTCCAGCGCTTGTTCGTAGACCGCGGCGGCGCGGCGCAGGTTGGCATCGGCCACCTTCAGTTCCACGTTGTCGCGCAGCGCCTGCTGCACCAGTGCGTTGAGGGTGTCGTCCTGGTACAGCTCCCACCAGCGCGCGGGCAGTTCGGCGCCGGCGGCCACCTGCGGGTTGCCGGTGTCGATGAAGGCGGCATTGGCCTCCGGCCGCTGGAACGCCGACCCTGCAGGCACGGCGTAGTCCGGCCCCACGGTCGTGCACGCCGCCAGCGTGGTCAGCGCCAGCCCCAGTGCGATGCGGTGCAGGGCAGGGCGGCTCACAACGCCGCCTGTGCCGGTCGTGCCGGCGTCGGCTGGGCCGCATCGGGCTGGATGGTGACGGTGGCGGTGCGCCCGGCAATCAGGTTCACGCCGGCCGGGAGGTGGTCGATATGGATGCGCACCGGGATGCGCTGGGCCAGCCGCACCCAGTCGAAGGCCGGGGTCACGTTGGGCAGCAGGCTGCTGCCCTCGCTGCGGTAGCGGTCCTCGATGCCGGCGGCGATGCTCTGCACGTGGCCCTGCAGCGGCTGCGCCTCGCCCATCAGGCGGATGTCCACCTTCTGCCCGGCATGCACGCCGCGCAGGCGGGTTTCCTCGAAGTAGCCATCGACCCGGAACGAGCCGGTATCGAGCACCGCGATGACCGGGCGCCCGGCCGTGACGTAGTCGCCGACGCGCACGGTGCGGTCGTTGACGTGGCCGTCGCTGGGGCTGCGCACTTCGGTGCGGGCCAGGTTGAGCTTGGCCAGGTCCACGGCGGCCTGCGCGGTGGCCATCGAGGCCTGCGCGGCCTGCAGCTTGGCCCGGCGCACCTCGGCGTCCTCGGCGGCCACCAGGTCGGACAGGCTGCGGTCGCGGGCGATCTCGCGGCGCAGCTGCTCCAGCGTGGCACGGCGTTCGCCGAGTGCGGCCTGGGCCTGTTCCAGCGCGATCTGGTAACGGGCGCGGTCCACCACGAACAGCACCTGCCCGCGCGTGACCGGCTGGTTGTCGGCCACCTTCACCGCCTCCACCAGCCCGGACACGTCCGGCGCCACCTGCACCACGTCGGCGCTGACGTGCGCATCGCGCGTCCACGGCTCGTCCATGTAGTACGCCCACAGGTGGCGCAGCACCAGCACGGCGGCGAGCACCGCCACGACGGTCAACACGACCGGGAATGTCTGCTTGAGGATCTTGTTCACGATTGCATCCAACGCATCAGGGAAAACAACCCGCCGAGCACGATCACGTACACGGCCAGGTTGAACAGGGCGGGGTGCCAGATGTGGCGGTAGGCGCCGGTGCGCTGCAGGACCAGGCGCAGCCCGCTCTTGAGCAGGTAGGCCAGCAGCATCAGCCCGAGCAGGGTCGGGACGAACACACCATAGAGACTGAATTCACCGTACATCGAGGCAAAGGTTCACTGGAGAAAGGTAGGCGACGACCGTTGGTCGTCGTACGTCATGCCGTACGCGGCACCACACCGGACCGGCACACACCGGGCAACGCTTACGTCACGCGGTCTGCCGCATCGGCCAGCAGCTGCCACAGCTTCAGCACGGTGCGCAGTTCGTCCACGGACAGCGCACCGAACACGTCCTGGCGCAGCCCGATCAGCTGGGTCTCCAGCTGGCTTACCAGCGCTTCGCCCTTGTCGGTAAGCCACAGCAGGTTGGCGCGGCGGTCGCTGGCATCGCACTCGCGGCGGACCAGGTCGCTGGCCGAGAGCTTGTCCAGCAGGCGCACCAGGGACGGACCTTCCATGCCCAGCTGCTGGGCCAGGGTGACCTGGCGGATACCCCCGCCGGCGCGCCCGATCATCAGCAGCGGCATGGTGCACGCCGCAGAAATGCCGTAGCTGCCCAAGGCCTGGTCGGCCAGGCGCTGCCACTGCCGCCCTGCGTAAAGCAGGCCGGAGCTGAGCTGCATCTGCAGCTGGGTACGTTCGTCGAGGGTACGTTTCATGGCAGATCGATAGGATACTACTAATTTCCATCCTATCAATACCCCCAGCCCAACCGCGGCCCAACGCCGGGTCCGCCCGGGCGGGTCCCGGGCCGGTGGCGTGGGACGCCCGAGGGCTCTGTCGGGTACGATGCTCGCCCCCCTTCGGGTGCTGTATGTAATGAGCAAGAAAGACAACGACGCCACCCCGGTCACCCAGGCCGATGCCGAATCGGCCGTGCGCACCCTGCTGCGCTGGGCCGGTGAAGACCCCACCCGCGAAGGCCTGCTGGATACCCCGCGGCGCGTGGCCGAAGCCTACGGCGACTGGTTCAGCGGCTACCGCGACGACCCGCGCGCCTACATGGAGCGCACCTTCGAGGAAGTGGCCGGCTACGACGAACTGATCGTGCTGCGCGACATCGAGTACGAAAGCCACTGCGAGCACCACATGGCCCCGATCATCGGCCGCGTGCACGTGGGCTACCTGCCGGCTGGCAAGGTGGTGGGCATCAGCAAGCTGGCCCGCGTGGTCGAAGCCTACGCACGCCGCTTCCAGGTGCAGGAAAAGATGACCGCGCAGATCGCCCAGTGCATCCAGGACGTGCTGCAGCCGGTGGGTGTGGGCGTGGTGGTGGAAGGTGCGCACGAGTGCATGACCACCCGCGGCATCCACAAGCGCGGCGTCAGCATGGTCACCTCCAAGATGCTGGGCAGCTTCCGCGAGGACGCCCGCACCCGCGCCGAGTTCCTGCGCTTCATCGAAGTGGGCGGCAAGCGCTGAACCTGCCGCGCGCCCGGCACCATCGTGCCGGGTCGGTTCCCTTCCTGCTGCGCGGCGTCCGGCCGCGCGGTGTTCTTCCGGATGTCCTGGCTGCATGAAGCACCGCGAACGCATCACCCGTTACCGCACCCTGCGCGAACAGCCCCAGTGGAAGCTGCTGGCCGCGGCCAACGCCCCGGAAATCATCGGCCTGCTGCAGAGCCTGCTGATGGATGGCGAGCGCACGCTGCCGGCCGCCGCCCTGCATGAACGCCTGCAGCGCGCGCTGGACCAGCTCAACGGCGAGGAACTCTCGCGTGAGCTGCCGCGCACCGCCCAGGCCTACATCGCCCACTGGCTGGCCCAGGGCTGGCTGGAGCGGCGCCTGCCCGACGGCGCCGACCAGGAGCAGTACGAGCTGTCCACCCAGGCGCTGCAGGCCATCCGGTTCGCCGACAGCCTGGAGCAGAGCCGCGTGGCTGCCACCGAAAGCCGCCTGGCGCTGGTGATCGAGCAGCTCTCGCAGCTGGCCGCGCAGACCGAATCCAACCCGGATGCGCGGCTGTCGGCACTGCGCGACGAACGCGACCGCATCGACGCGGAGATCGCTCGGGTGGGCGAGGGCCGGGTGGTGGCGCTGGATGGCAAGCGCGCGCTGGAACGTGCGCGCCAGATCATCGGCCTGGCCGACGACCTCACCGAAGACTTCCGCCGCGTGCGCGACGACTTCGAGCGCCTCAACCGCGAATTCCGCGAACGCATCATCGACGACGAAAGCGAGCGCGGCGACGTGCTCTCCAAGTTGTTCGAGGGCGTGGATGTGATCGGCGACAGCGACGCCGGGCGCAGCTTCCAGGCGTTCTGGCGCCTGCTCAACGATGCCGAGCAGAGCGCCCAGCTCGATGCTGCGCTGGAGGCCGTGCTGGCACGTGGCTTCGCGCGCAAGCTGGACCGCAACGAGCGCGCCTTCCTGCGCGGCTTCACCGGCACCATGCTCGACCGCGGCGGCCAGGTCCACGACGTGCTGCAGCACTTCGCGCGCAGCCTGCGCGGGTTCGTGCAGAGCCGTGGCTACCTGGAACAGCGCCGGCTCAACCAGCTGCTCAAGCAGGCCCAGTCCGAAGCGTTGGCGCTGCGCGATGAATTCTCCGCCCAGCGCCCGATCGGCCGCGACCTGCAGCTCACCACCAGCCGCCTGCGCTCGTGGTCGCAGTGGAAGCTGCACGACCCGCGCAGCGCGCAGGTGGACGGCAGCGTGCAGCGCAACGACGCGGCCAGCATCAGCCTGGAAAGCGTCGGCGACCTGGTGGCGTCGTCGGAAATCGACTTCCGCACCCTGCGCCGCGACCTGCACGAACTGCTGGGCGCGCAACCGAAATTGAGCATCGCCCAGGCCCTGTCGCAGCGCGAAGCGCCGCAGGGGCTGGGCAGCGTGATCGGCTACCTGTCGCTGGGCACCCGCCACGGCACCGTGGTGGACGGCGAACAGGAAACCGCCCATTGGCGTGGCGGCGATGGACAGTGGCGACGCGCCCGCATCCCGCTGGTTTGGTTCACCCAGGAGAAACGCCATGAACTGGCATGAAGATTCCCATGACGTCGCGCCCACCGATGGCGCCGCAGACGATCACGACGCCGAACCGGTGGTGGTAACGCCGCTGCCGCGGCGGAGCAATGACGTGTTCTACCTGGGCGACACCGGGCGGCTGCCGCTGGATGGGCGCCGCGCGCTGTGCCAGCTGCTGATCGGTCCCAGCATCGACCAGCTGCGCCACGCCAAGCTGTGGCCGGCCCTGATCCGCAGCGAGGCGGCCATCCGCTCGGCGCTGGCCGACCTGTTCCTGGAACTGGTGCTGGACCGCGACAGCGGCGTGGCCTTCACCCGCCAGGCCGACACCGAAGACATCGACGCGCCGGTGCTGCTGCGCAGCTCACCGTTGACCTTCATCGACTCGGTGCTGCTGCTGTACCTGCGCCAGCAGCTGGCCGAAGCCGATGCGCGCGGCAACCGCGCGGTGGTGGCCGACACCGAGATGGCCGAGGCCCTGGCCATCTACGAAAAGAACCTCTCCACCGACCGCGCCGGCTTCAATCGTCGCGTGGCCGCGGCGGTGCAGAAGATGAAGGAAAACCACATCCTGACCCGGCTTGCCGGCCAGGACGACCGCCACGAAGTGTCGCCGGCATTGAAGCTGCTGTTCTCCGCCGAAGACGTCTCCGCGCTGTCCAACGTGTACCGCCAGTTGCGCGACACCCCCGCAGCAAAAGCCTGAACGGACCACCGATAACGCATGGCCATTTCCAAGCACACCCCCGCCCTGTTCAACGACGGGCTGCCCGATCCGCGGTTGCAGCAGTTCCGCATGCGCCGCCTGCAGGTACACAACTGGGGCACCTTCAACGGCCTGACCGAAGTGCCGATCGCCGAGCGCGGCTTCCTGTTCGTGGGCCGCTCGGGCTCGGGCAAGTCGACCCTGCTCGATGCCATGTCGGCCATGCTGGTGCCGCCGTCGATCGTCGACTTCAACGCCGCCGCGCGCGAAGCCGAACGCAGTGGCCGCGACCGTAACCTGGTGTCCTACGTGCGCGGCGCGTGGGCCGACCAGCAGGACCGGGGCACTGGCGAAATTGCCACCCAGTACCTGCGCAAGGGCGCCACCTGGACCGCGCTGGTGCTGGAGTACCGCGCCGGCGATGGCCGCGTGGTCAGCCTGGTGCGCCTGTTCTGGATCGCCGGCAACGGCGCGGCCGCCGCTGACGTGCGCAAGCACTACCTGATCGCCGAGCGGCCGTTCGACATCGCCAAGGACCTGGGCGGCTTCGACCTGGACCTGCGCAAGCTCAAGCAGCGCCTGGGCGACGTGCACCACTTCGACAGCTTCGTTGGCTACGCCGAGCGCTTCCGGCACCTGCTGGGCATCGACAATGAAATGGCGCTGCGCCTGCTGCACAAGACGCAGTCGGCCAAGAACCTGGGCGACCTCAACGTCTTCCTGCGCGACTTCATGCTGGACACGCCCAAGACGTTCGACGCCTCCGAACGGCTGGTCAGCGACTTCGCCGAACTCGATGGCGCGCACAAGTCGGTGGTCACCGCCCGCCGCCAGGTGGAAACGCTGCTGCCCGCGCGTTCGTTGCACGCCGAGCTGAAGGCGATGAATCTGCAGCGCGCCGATGAGGAAACCCTGAAGCTCGGGCTGGACAGCTTCCGCGAATCGCGCCTGCAGCAGCTGCTGGAAAAGCGCCTGCACGATATCGACGTGCGCCACCGCGGGCTGCTGGGCGAAGAAACCCAGCGTCGCCAGACGCTGGGCAACCACGAAGAACACCTGGCCGGGCTGGAGCTGCAGCGGCGCCAACAGGGTGGCGAGCGCATCGAAGAACTGGAACGCGAGCAAGGCCGCGCCCAGGCCGAGCGCGACCGCCGCCAGGCCAAGCATGACCAGGCCCGGCAGGCGGCAGAGAAGCTGCAGGAGACGGTGCCCGACGATGCGCACGGCTTCGCCCAGCTGATCGCCCGCGCCCAGGGCGAGCTGGACAATCGCCAGCAGGCCGCGGCCGCATTGGACGATGCCATCACCGAACGCCTGGCCGGCAAGCAGGACGATACGCGCCGCTTCGGCGATGTCCGCGCCGAACTGGAGGCGATGGAGCGCAACCCGTCGAGCATTCCCGCGCCGCTGCAGAAACTGCGCAGCCGCCTGGCCGAAGAAACCGGCGTGCCCGAAGCGGCGCTGCCGTTCGTGGGCGAACTGATCCAGGTCCGCCAGGAGCATGGCGCGTGGCAGGGTGCGATCGAGCGCGTGCTGTTCGGCTTCGCGCAGTCGCTGCTGGTGGAAGACAAGCACTACAACGAGGTCAACGCGTGGGTGAATCGCACCCACCTGGGCATGCGGTTGACCTACTACCGCGTGCGCCGCAATGACGATGCCATCGCCCGCGAACCGTCGGCGCGTTCGTTGCTGCACAAGCTGGAGTTCCGCGACAGCGTGTTCGAGCCGTGGCTGCGCCGCGAGCTGGGCAAGCGCTACGACTACGAGTGCGTCGATGCCAAGCAGCTGCGCGATGTCGATCGCGGCATCTCCCGCGAAGGCCAGGTCAAGCACCCCGGCGACCGCTTCGAGAAGGACGACCGCAATTCCATCAGCGACCGTCGCCGTTGGCTGCTGGGCTTCAGCAACACCGAAAAGCTGGCGCTGTTCCGCAAGGAAGCGCAGGAACTGGCGCAACGCATCGCCGCCTGCGACGAAGACGTTGTCCGGCTGCGCAGCCAGCGCGACCGCGACAACGACCGCCGCCTGGCCTGCAACCAGCTGGTCAACTTCGTGTGGGAGGAAGTGGACGTCGCAACCGCGACCCAGCGCCTGGACGACATTGCCGCTTCGCTGCACGAGCTGAAGGAGGGCAACGCCGACCTGGCCCGCCTGGCCCAGCAGATCGACCAGGCCCGCGCGGACATCGCGCAGGCCCGCCGTACCTACGAAGACACCCGCGTCGAACTTGCCCAGCACGCCCGCGAACGCGACAAGCTCGACGCCCAGCGCCAGCGCAGCCGCGCCCTGGTACTGCCGGCGCTCGGCGCGACCCAGGAAGCCGGGCTGCAGCGCCGCCTGGACGCGCTGGGTGGGCTGAGCCTGGAAACGCTGGAAGCGCACATGCGCGAGATCAGCAAGGGCATCAACGAAAGCCTCGCCGCCTCGCAGCACGACGTCCACCGTGTCGAGACGCAGCTGGTGGCCTGTTTCCGGCGCTTCGCCCAGGCATGGCCGGAGGAATCCGGCGACTTCACCGCGTCGGTCGCCTCGGCCGAGGATTTCCTGGCCCGCCTGCAGCGCCTGGAACGCGATGGCCTGCCGCAGCACGAAGAGCGCTTCTTCGACCTGCTGCAGAACCAGAGCAAGAACAACCTGCTGGCCCTGCAGCGGCACAGCGCCGAAGCCCGCAAGTCGATCGGCCAGCGCCTGGACGAGGTCAATGCCTCGCTGGAGCAGGTGCCGTTCAACCGCGGCACCCTGCTCACCATCGAGCTCAGCGACCGGCGACTGCCGGAGGTCCTGGAGTTCCACCAGCAGCTGCGCGAAGTGCTGTCGCACCACCAGACCGAAGAGCGCGAGGTGGCCGAGGCACAGTTCGCCGTGTTGCGCGAACTGGTCAAGCGGCTGGGCTCGCAGGAGGGCGAGGACCGCCGCTGGCGCGAGAACGTGCTCGACGTGCGTCTGCATGTGGAGTTCATCGGCGTCGAGCTGGATGCGGCCACCCGCCAGCAGGTGGAGATCTACCGCAGTGGCGCCGGCAAGTCCGGTGGCCAGCGGCAGAAGCTGGCCACCACCTGCCTGGCCGCGGCACTGCGCTACCAGCTGGGCGGCGCCGAAAGCCAGCTGCCCAGCTATGCCGCCGTGGTGCTGGACGAAGCGTTCGACAAGGCCGACAACGAGTTCACCGCGCTGGCGATGAACATCTTCGAGAACTTCGGCTTCCAGATGGTGGTCGCCACGCCGTTGAAGTCGGTGATGACGCTCGAGCCGTTCATCGGCGGCGCCTGCTTCGTCGAAATCAGCGGCCGCCACGACTCCGGCGTACTGCTGATCGAGTACGACGAAGAGGCCAAGCGCCTGAAGCTGCCCGAACGCAGCCGCCAGCAGGACGCCTGAACGCACCCCGGTAGAGCCGACCGTTGGTCGGCTGCGCGCACCCCTGGTAGAGCCGACCGTTGGTCGGCTGCTCCCGGATCACCACCGCACCAACACCAGCGGGGCAGAGCCCCGCTCTACGGGAACCCCTCAACGCGACGACGCGTCACCCGCCGAACGTATCCCACCCCATCCGCGCGATCAGCACCACCACCAACCCCACGAACAGCTTGCGGATGAACGGCGTGCCGCCACGCAGCGCCAGCCGCGTGCCCACAACCGAGCCGATGATGTTGGCTGCGGCCATCGGCAGGGCGAACAGCCACAGAATGTTGCCGGTCGGCACGAAGAACGAGATCGCCGCCACGTTGGTGGCCAGGTTCACCACCTTCGACGCCGCCGAGGCGCGCAGGAAGTCCAGCCCGAAGAAGCGGACGAACAGGAAGATCAGGAAACTGCCGGTGCCCGGGCCGAAGAAGCCGTCGTAGAAGCCGATCACCGCCCCGATCGCCAGCGCCGTGCCCAGCTCCTTGCGGCCGATCTCGCGCGGCCGGTGCAGGGCGCCGAAGTCCTTCTTCCACAACGTGTAGCCCAGCATCGCCACCAGCAGCACCAGCACCAGCGGGCGCACCGCGTCCTTGGGCAACAGGCTCACCGCCGTGGCCCCGGCGAAGGAAAACACGAACGCCGTGCCCGCCGCGAACAGCACCGGCCGCCACGGGAAGCGCACATTGCGCGCATAACGCCACGCGGCCGCACCGGTCCCGAACATCGAACTGAACTTGTTGGTGCCAAACAGCATCGCCGGCGTGTGCTGCGGCAGCACCGTGAACAGACCCGGCAACTGCACCAGCCCACCGCCACCGACCGCAGCATCGACCAGACCGGCGATGAAGGCGATCGCCACCAACCACAACAGCTCAGGGGGAACCAGCTCGAGCACGGCAGCAACTTCGCGACACAAGGCGCGCAAGCATACGCCCGCACCCCCCCACCGGGTAGAGCCGACCGTTGGTCGGCTGCCGTCCACGACCGCACGCACGTACCGACCAACGGTCGGCACCTACGCCGCACCCACCTCACCCCACCGGGTAGAGCCGACCGTTGGTCGGCTGCCGTCCACCGCCGCACGCACGTACCGACCAACGGTCGGCACCCACGGCGCATCCACCTCACCCCACCCGGTAGAGCCGACCGTTGGTCGGCTGCCGTCCGCCACCGCACGCACGTACCGACCAACGGTCAGTATCTACGGCGCACGCCCCTCACCCCACCGGGTAGAGCCGACCGTTGGTCGGCTGCCGTCCGCCAACCGCGCGCACGCACCCACCAACGGTCAGTACCCACGACGCATCCACCTCACCCCACCCGGTAGAGCCGACCGTTGGTCGGCTGCCATCCGCTACCGCACGCACGCACCGACCAACGGTCGGCACCCACGGCGCATCCAACACCCACGGCGTACCCACCCAAACGCGCGACAATACCGCCATGACCACACCCGATCCCTGTCCCTGCGGCCGCCCGCTGGCCTACACCGCCTGCTGTGGCGTCTACCACGCAGGCGCCGCCGCACCCGATGCCGAAGCCCTGATGCGTTCGCGCTACAGCGCCTACGTAAAGCAGCTGCCGGACTACCTGCTGGCCAGCTGGCATCCGTCCACGCGCCCGGAAGACCTGTCGCTGGACGAAGCGCCCGCCCAGCGCACCCGCTGGCTGGGCCTCACAATCCACACGCACACCAGCACCGACCCGGACCACGCCCAGGTCAAGTTCACCGCCCGCTACAAGGTGGGCGGCGGCAGTGCGGTCAAAATGCTGGAACACAGCCGCTTCGTCCGCGAAGACGGCCGCTGGTTCTACCTCGACGCGCTGCCCTGAGCCGCCTCGCGGCTGCGCACCGCCACCGGCCGTTGCTGGCCGTGCGCGCGCACGCAGTTGCGCCCGGCATCCTTGGCGGCGTACAGCGCCTGGTCGGCGGCCTTCAGCACCGCCTGCGGGCTGTCGCCCACCCGGCTGTCAGCCATGCCGATGCTCACCGTCACCTGCACCACCGTGCCGGCGCCGCCGCGGCCACGCTGCAAGCGTCCGACCGCATCGTCGCGGACCCGCGCGGCGCGGTCGCGCAGCTGCAGGCGCGTACCTTCCACGGCGGCCCGGACCGCCTCCACCGCCTCCACGCACGCCGGGGCAGGGCGGTCCAGGAACACCAGCGCGAACTCTTCGCCACCGTAGCGGAACGCCCGCCCGCCACCGCCCACGCCAGCCAGTCGCGCGGCCACCAGCTTGAGCACGTCATCGCCGTTGTCGTGGCCATGGGTGTCGTTGAAGCGCTTGAAGTGGTCCACGTCCACCATCGCGATCGTGTAGGTGGCGCCCACCCGCTGCAGACACTCATTCAGGGCCCGCCGCCCAGGCAGGCCGGTGAGTTCATCGCGGTAGGCCATGTGGAACGACTCCTGCAGCATCGCCGACACCAGCAGCAGCAAGGCCGTGCTGGCCAACGCCGGTAGCAGGGCGGGCGACAGGAACACGCGCGGCAGCATCGCCCACACCACCAGCAGGGCCACCAGCATCGCCGTATGCAGCGGACGCGGCTGACGCAGCGCCTGCACCGCCAGCCCAAGCAGAGCCCCCACGAAGGCGACCGTCGGCACCTGGGCCAGGCGGCTCCAGCCGGTCGGCAACCAGGGCCAGTGATGGTTCGACAGCAGGTCATGCATGCCCTGCGGGCCCTGCGCCGCCAGCAGCGCGAAGATGCCCACGGCCACGCCACTGGCGATGCCGCGCAGCAGCAGGTCCTGGCGCATCCTGCCGCGCTCGGGCCACAGCCCGTGCAACGCAAACAGCAGCGGCAGCCACAGCGACACCGCATGGAACACCAGCGGCGTCAGCGCACTGACCGCGCCGGTATTGAGGAAGCTGCCCACCAGCCCGTGCAGCACGGCAAAGGCCAGCGCGATGGCCAGCAGCAGGCACACCGCACGCACGCGGTTGTAGACCAGGCCCAGGCCGGTGCCCAGGCAGGTCAGCACCAGCGGCAGGATGCGGTGCATCGCACTGCCCACCTCGTCGGCCGGCGTGGCCGACCACACCCCGATGCCCACCAGCAGGGCAGGCAACAGGAACAGGTAATGGCCGGGCTGGCGTAGCGGGTGACTGGGCAAGAACGGTTCCACGAAAGCAGGCCGGCGCGCCAGGGCTGCAGATGCAAACCGGGCCACGCAGGCGATGGTCTTCCCGGTAGCGGCCGCTGCGTATTCAACTTGAGCGTGTCACGCCACGTGAGCCTTCCCATGACGTCCCGCTCACCGGCGCTGGTCGATCCTGACCGCGATGAACACCGCCGTCGCCTCGCCAACGCCCGCCGCCACATCCCCTGCCGCTGCACTTGCGGCGCGTTACGCCAGCATCCGCGCGCGCAGTGTTGCGCTGGCGGCACCGCTGAGCGCCGAGGATGCGATGGTGCAGAGCATGCCCGATGCCAGCCCCAGTAAATGGCACCTGGCCCATACCACCTGGTTCTTCGAACGCTTCGTGCTGGCCAGCCAGCCCGGCCACGTCCCGTTCAATGCCGAGTGGCACTATCTCTTCAACAGCTACTACCAGAGCATCGGCCCGGCGCACGCGCGTCCGCAGCGGGGGTTGCTCTCGCGTCCCTCGCTGGAGCAGGTGCTGCATTACCGTGCGCGGGTCGATGCGCAGGTGATCGCCCTGCTGCAGGCGGACGCGCTCGCGCCGCAGGCCTGCCACCAGCTGCTCCTGGGCCTGCACCATGAGCAGCAACACCAGGAGCTGCTGCTCACCGACATCAAGCACGCGCTGTGGTGCAACCCGTTGCAGCCGGCGTACCGCGACGACCTCGTGCACGAGCAGGCCACCGCCACGCCGCTGCGTTGGCAGGACAGCCCCGAGCAGATCGTCGAGATCGGCGCGCCCGCCTGGCCCGCCCATGCCGCGTTCGCCTATGACAACGAATCGCCCGTGCATCGCGTCCTGGTCCCGGCTCATGCCCTGGCCAACCGCCCGGTCAGCAATGCCGAGTACCGGCAGTTCATCGCGGCCGGCGGCTATGCCGAGGTGGGCCTGTGGATGAGCGAGGGCTGGGCGCTGTGCCAGGCCGAAGGCTGGCAGCACCCGCTGTACTGGGATGACGCGCTGGAGCGCGAGTTCACCCTGGGCGGCTGGCGCCCGCTGGACCCGCATGCACCGGTCTGCCACCTCAGTTACTTTGAAGCTGACGCCTACGCCCGCTGGCAGGGCGCGCGGCTGCCCACCGAGTTCGAATGGGAAGCGGCCGCCGCCGGCGTCGCGCCCCACGGCCACTTCGCCGACGCCGACCACCTTCACCCGCGCGGCGCCCCTTCAGGCGACCACGCCCTCCTGCAGCTGTTCGGCGATGTCTGGGAATGGACCAGCAGCGCCTACGGTGCTTATCCGGGCTTTCGCCCCTTCGCCGGCAACCTCGGCGAATACAACGGTAAATTCATGAACGGCCAATGGATCCTGCGCGGCGGCAGCTGCGCCACTCCCGACGCGCACGTGCGCGCCAGCTACCGCAACTTCTTCGCGCCCTCGGCGCGCTGGCAGTTCTCCGGCGTGCGCCTGGCGCGGGACCCGGCATGAGCACCGTCACCGACGCGCTCGACGCGCTCACCGACCTGCAGCCCGATCGCGCCCGGATCACCGCCGATATCCTGCAGGGCCTGTCCACCCGGCCCCGGCAGCTGCCCTCCAAATACTTCTACGACGCCCGCGGCTCGGCGCTGTTCGAACAGATCACCCGCCAGCCCGAGTACTACCCCACGCGCACCGAACTGCAGCTGCTGCAGGACTGCGCCGCCGACATTGCCGGCGTGGTCGGCCCGTGCCTGCACGTGGTCGAACTGGGCAGCGGCAGCGGCCGCAAGACCGAACTGCTGCTGCACGCGCTCGCCGACCCGGTGGCCTACACACCCATCGAAATCTCGCGCGCGGCCCTGCTGGCCAGCATCGCGCGGCTGGCCGTGGCCCTGCCGGACATCGAAATGCTGCCGGTCTGCGCCGACTTCACCGGCCCGGTGCAGCTGCCCGAACCACAGCGCGAGCCCGCGCGCCGGCTGCTGTTCTTCCCCGGTTCCACGTTGGGCAACTTCGCCGAACCCGAGGCGGTCGCGCTGCTGCAGGCGATGCGGCAGACCATGGGCACGCAGGGGCTGGCCCTGATCGGCATCGACCTGCACAAGGACCCCGCGTTGATCGAAGCGGCCTACAACGACGCCGCCGGCGTCACGGCCGCCTTCACCTTGAACCTGCTCGCCCGACTCAATCGCGAGATCGGCAGCACCTTCGATCTCGACGGCTTCCAGCATCGCGCGCGCTACAGCGTGGAACGGCTGCGCATCGAAACCGATCTGGTCAGTACCCGTGCGCAGCGGGTTGAGGTTGCCGGCCGCACGTTCGATTTCGCCGACGGCGAAGCGATGACCGTGGAATACAGCCACAAGTACACCGAGGACTCGTTCGCGGCACTGGCCGCCCGGGCCGGGCTGCGCGTATGTGCCGGCTGGACCGCCAGCGCGCCGGCGTTCGGTCTGCGCCTGCTGCAGGCTGTCTGAAACGACCGTTCCCCGCCGGCACACCGCAGCGTGCCGCTATGATGTTGCTTCACTTGGCTGCAAGGATTCCCGCCAATGAGGTCTTCCCTCCGCTGGCTGCTTGGCGCGCTCTGTCTGGCCAGTGCTTCGGTCGCGGCCGCCCCGCAGGACGATTTCGACCGCTGCCTGGCCACCCTGCAACCGCAGGCGACCAGGCAGGGCATCAGTGCGGCGGGTTTCGCCCGCTTCACTGCTGGCCTCACCCCCGATCTGAGCGTGCTGCCGCTGCTCGACGCGCAACCGGAATTCACCACGCCGCTGTGGGATTACCTGGCCGCGCTGGTCGACAGCCAGCGCGTCGATGACGGACGCGCGCGTCTGCTCGAGCACCGCGACCTGTTGAACCGGGTGTCCACCCAGTACGGCGTCGACCCGGCCACCATCGTGGCAGTGTGGGGCGTGGAGAGCGATTACGGCCGCGTGTTCGGCAAGCGCCCACTGCTGCAGTCGCTGGCCACGCTGTCGTGCAATGGTCGCCGCCAGCCGTTCTTCCGCGGCGAACTGCTCGCCCTGCTCAAGCTGCTCGACGCCGGCGACCTGCAGGCTGAAGGCCTCACCGGCTCCTGGGCCGGTGCCTTCGGCCACACCCAGTTCATGCCGTCCACCTACGCGCGTATCGCCGTGGACGGGGACGGCGATGGTCGGCGTGACCTGGTGGCCAGCATTCCCGATGCCCTGGCCTCCACCGCCAACTACCTGGCCAAGGCCGGCTGGCGCACCGGCCAGCCGTGGGGCATCGAAGTCCGCCTTCCCGCCGGGTTCAACCCGGCGTTGGCCGGGCGCACCCAGCGCAAACCGCTGGCCAGCTGGCGCGCACTGGGCATCGCCCCGGTCGGCGGCGGTGCGCTGGCCCCGGCCGGCCTGCCCGACGACAGCAACGCCGCGCTGCTGCTGCCCACCGGCGCCAAAGGGCCGGCCTGGCTGGTGTTCCGCAACTACGACGCGATCTACGCCTACAACGCCGCCGAAAGCTATGCACTGGCCATCGCCACCCTGGCCGACCGCCTGCGCGGCGGTGCGGGCACCGTGGCGGCGTGGCCCACCGACGACCCCGGCATCGGCCGCCGCGAGCGTCGCGAACTGCAGAGCCTGCTGCTGGCCCGCGGTCACGACATCGGGGCCGCCGACGGCATGGTGGGCACCGCCACCCGCCGCGCCATCCAGGTCGAGCAGCAGCGCCTCGGCTGGCCCACCGCCGATGGCCGCGCCGGCCAACGCATCCTCACTGCCTTGCGCAGTGCGCCTCCCACCGCCATCTCCCCGACTGCCATGCCCGCATCCACCGTGTTCACCCTGCCACCCAACCACGCCCGCCTGGTGCAGTCCCCGGCCGGCCCCAACGCCGTCCTGCCCAAGATCGAGGGCCTGAGTCTGGGCACCGTGCAGGGCTTCCCTGCCTGGAAGGTGGACACTCCGTTCGCCAGCGCGGCCATCTCGGTATTCGGTGGGCAGCTGTTGTCCTATGTCCCCAAGGGCGGCCAGGACGTGCTGTGGCTGTCACCCAGCGCGCAGGCGCTGCCCACCCCGATCCGCGGCGGCAGCCCGGTGTGCTGGCCGTACTTCGGGCGACAGGGGCAGGGCACCGACGTGCCCTCGCATGGGTTCGTGCGCAACGTGGCGTGGACAGTGAAGGAGGCGCGCCGCGAGGCCGACGGCACCGTGCTGCTCACCCTGGCCCCGCCGCCGCTGGACAACCTGGCCCTGCGCCTGACCATGCAGCTGCGCATCGGCCGCACGCTTGAGCAGCGCCTGATCACCGAGAACACCGGCAGCCAGGCAGTCAGCTTCACCCAGGCCCTGCACAACTACTTCCGGGTGGACGATGCCACGGCCGTGGACGTACAGGGGCTGGACGGTCTTACCTATCTGGACAAGTTCGAGAACTACGCCACCCCGCGCGTGCAGCAGGGTGACTGGAACCTGCGTGACCCGCGCGATCCCGGCCGCAGCGACCGCATCTATACCGGCGCCGGCGGCCGCTACGTGCTCAAGGACCCTGGCCTGAAGCGGCGCATCGAGATCACCACCCAGGGCAGCCGCTCGCTGGTGGCCTGGAACCCCGGCCAGGCGGGGGCGGCCGGCATGGCCGACGTCGGCGCGGGCTGGCGCAACTACGTCTGCCTGGAGGCGGCCAACGCCGGCCCGGACGTGATCACGCTGCCTGCCGGCGCCAGCCACACGCTCACCCAGACCTTCCGCGTACTGCCCCTGTAATCCGTCAGCCGGACGCCCGGACGGGCGAACCGGTGCCTTTCCCTCAAGGAACGAGTCATGTCCGATACCCCGTGGTACTACGCCGATCACCAGCAACAACGGCAGGGACCCGTGCCCGCCGCGCAGTTGCAGCAGTTGCTGGCGCTGGGCCAGATCACCGCCGACACGCTGGTCTGGCGCCAGGGCATGGCCCAGTGGCAGCCCCTGCATGGCGTGACCGAGCTGGCGGTGCCTGCGCCGACGCCGGTCGAGCTGTCGCAGGATCCCTACGCTGCGCCGGCCTCGGCCTTCGATCCCACCGCCCTGCCAGTGCAGGAATCCGTGGCGCCTGGCCAGCAGGCATATGCCGCCTTCGTCGGCGCCAACTTCCCGGTCTATCGCCGTAAATGGCGCCTGGACCTGACAGCCGATGGCGCTGCGGCCAGCACCAACGCCTGGAATTGGCCCGCGTTCCTGTTCGGGGCGTTCTGGATGCTGTACCGCCGCATGTATGCGGTGGCGGCCATGTGGATCGGCGCGCTCACCGTCCTGTCCATCCTGGAAACCCTGATCGATGTCAGCGACAGCGTATCGCTGGTGATCACCCTGGGGGCCAGCGTCGCGGCCGGTTCGGTGGGCAATCACCTGTATCTGCGGCATACCCAGCGGATGATCGCGCTGGCCGAGGCACGTCATCCTGGTGACGCGCCCGCCCAGCACGCCGCACTGGCTGGCCTGGGCGGTACCCGCTGGTTGGCGGTACTGGTCGGCATGGCCATTTACATCGTGGTGATCGGTGCGTTGTCCTTCCTGTTGGATCCCTGATCCGGCTCAGGCGCGCGCGGGCCGCAGCACCAGCAGGCAGATCCCCCCGGCCACCAGCCCCCAGAAGGCCGACCCGATCCCGGCCAGTGACAGCCCCGAGGCGGTAACCAGGAAGGTCACCAGGGCCGCCTCGCGGTCGGCTTCTTCCCGCAGCGCCATCGACAGGCTGTTGGCGATCGTGCCGAACAGGGCAATGCCGGCCACGCAGGCCACCAGTTCCTTGGGGAAGGCCGCGAACACGGCCGCCACCGTCGCCCCGAACAGGCCCACCACGATATAGAAGCCACCGGCGGCCACTGCGGCGGTGTAGCGGCGCGCGGGATCCTCGTGCGCCTCGCGGCCCATGCAGATCGCGGCGGTGATCGCCGCCAGGTTGAGTCCAAATGCGCCGAAGGGGGCCAGCAGCGTATTGGCCACGCCAATCCAGCCAATCACCGGGGACACCGGCGTGTCGTAGCCGGAGGCACGGATCACCGCCACCCCCGGGATGTTCTGCGACGCCATGGTCACCACGAACAAGGGCAGGGCAACGCCGATCACTGCCGCCCACGACAGCGTGGGCCAGGTGAACACCGGCGTGGCCAGCTGCAGGTGCACGTCCTGCATATGCAGCAGCCCCTGGCCTGCCGCCACGGCGATACCCACCAGCAGCGTGGCGATCACCGCATAGCGTGGGAACAGCCGGCGTCCGATCAACCAGGTGGTGAACATCGCCAGTGCCATGCCCAGCTGCGTCTGCATGGACACAAACACATCCAGCCCGAAGCGCAGCAGCACGCCAGCCAGCATGCCCGCGGCCAACGCCATCGGTACCCGCTGCATCAGTCGCGCGAAGATCCCCGAGAAGCCGGCGATCATGCCCAGCACTGCGGCCAGCACGAAGGCACCGATCGCATCGCTGTAGCCCACCGCACCGGCGCCCACCACCAGCATGGCCGCGCCCGGGGTCGACCATGCCGTCACCACCGGCACGCGGTAACGCAGCGACAGGCCGATACAGGTGATACCCATGCCCAGTCCAAGCGCCCACATCCACGAGGCGATCTGCGCCTGCGATGCGCCCATCGCGCGTGCGGCCTGGAACACGATCACCGCCGAACTGGCAAAGCCCACCAACACGGTGATGAAGCCGGCCATCAACGAAGGCAACGACATATCGCGCAACAACGAACGCTTGGCTACTGCAGACATCACATGCATCCCTGACGACAAGACATGCATTGTTAGCAAGCCTGCGGCAGCACGCGCAACGCGCGTGCTGCCGCGCTTGTAGATGAGCAGCACGCAGTGATGACGCGTCGATGAAAAAGATCGAAGAAAAGCCTTGACGAATTTTCAGAAGTCTTTAGTATTCGCTCCCTCGCTGCGACGCGGTCTTCACCCCAGTGAACACCCACCCGCAGCGACGGCAACACCCTTCGAAAGAAGGTGTTGACGGAAACGAAAAGCCTGACATAATAGGCGGCTCGCAACGACGAAAGCCTCTCGAGGCAAACGACGAAGCGGCATCGGCAACAACGTTTCGCTTCGGTGAAACGGCCTTGAAAAAAGGTGTTGACGAAGCAGATAAGCCGGTCTACAATGGGCGGCTCGCAACGACGGAAACGTCGGGGCAAACGGAAGAAGGCGCTGAGGCCG
>NZ_JBFTIS010000020.1:0-70815 GCF_056395005.1 Stenotrophomonas sp. 10N36
GCGGCCGCCCCCTCCTCCTTTATTTCGCCTCCAAGGGCATCGGGGCCCAGCGACCGACCCGCCAACGGCCACCAAAAGAGCACGGCTTCTCGCTTGCACCGCAAGCCGAGCCCCGTAGCCGCCGGTAGGCTCCTGGGCAAAATAAAGGAGGAGGCCGCCCCGCGGCCGGGGGACATTTGCACCAGGGGCCTACCGGCGGCTACGGGGCCCTCACGCTAGCGACCGGCCTGATCGGAGACGCCCGCCGAACCAAACGGCGCCTGCACACACGGCCATACGCGAGAGCCAGCAGGTACTCATCGTGGAGCGGTGAATGCACGATGCCTACCGCAAAACTGGGGCCCACGTGATCCACAGCGCCAGCGCCCCAAGCACCAGTCCGGCAAGCACGTCCAGCAGATCGTGCTGCCAGGTGGTGACGGTCGAGACCAGGATCAGGCCACAAGCGCCGTGCCACAGCCAACGCAGGGGCGCCGCGTCGGCCTGCAACCAGCGCCGCCATGCCTGCCACACCAGCACCCCGACCGCCGCATGCAGCGACGGCGCCATGTTGAACGGCGCTTCGAAGGCCCGGAGTTGTGCGAACAACAGCCCGCTCGCGCCATCCGGCTGTGGCACTGCACGGACATTGCCGGTCGGCCAGCACACGAACGCGAGCATGCAGGCGGCCTGCACCAGCGCGATGGCCAGCGCATGGCGGCGCAGGGCCGAACGGGTCGGGAAGATGAAGAACGTCAGCGGGTACAGCAGATTCAGCGCCAGGTAGGGCCAGATCGTCCACGCCCAGAACGGGACCGCATCGTCCCAGCGCCCGTGCAGGCTGTAGGTGTGCGCCTGACTGGCGGCCCATTGGTTGGTCCAACTGTAGCCATGGATGAACATCGCGCCGAGCAGCAGCATCCACAGCATCGCCTCGCGCCAGGGCGGCTGGGGAACCGGAGCGGTGGCAACAGGCGGTAGGGGCACGCGCGCACCGTAGCAGAACGTGGCCCGCCTGTTTGCCGCTATTCTTGCGCTTTGGCCGATACAGGGACTGTACGCAGTGGCAGCAGCAGGCAGTCAGGAACACGCAGGCCCGCACGCGGACGCACCGCGCTGGACGCGCAATCCGGCCTGGGCCCTGTTTTCGCAGACCCATGCGCAGCGCCAGCTGCTGCTGGTCTCCGGTGGCGCCGATGAGGTGTATGTGGTGGATGAGGCCGATACGCCGACCGTCGTCGAACGCATCCTCGGCCACTGGGAAAACGACAGCCTGGCGGCAGTGCAGGACGACGCCGAGTGCGGCCCGGCGATCCGCCAGTTGATGCGCCTGGGCGTGCTGGTGCCGCTGGCGGCCGCGCGCCGGGTGCAGCGCTATGCACTCGATTGGCTCGGCACGCCCCTGCCCGGGTTGGCCGACGCCTTCGACCAGCATGCCGGCGCGGATCTGCAGCGCGTCGATGCCCACGCCGAGGCCGACCTGCTGGTGCTGGTCCGGCATGGCCTCGGCTGGGAACAGGCCTTGGCCCGCTACCGCGCGCAGATGCCGGCACAACCGCATCTGCTGGTGGACATCAGCTATCACCACACACTCGCGCTCGGTCCCTATGTGGTGCCCGGCCAGACCGCCTGCGTGTATTGCCTGGGCAACCGCGTGCTGCGCCGCTGGGGCGAAGCCGTCGTGCCGGCGATGCCTGCGGTCGCAGCGCAGCCGGCGCGCATCGCGGCGCTGGTCGCGCCGCTGCTGGATCAGCCCGCCCTGTTGCTGGGCTATCTCGAACGCAGCGTCTGGCTCGACCTGCATCGCCTGCACGGCGAGCGCGACCGGGTGCTGCGGCTGCCGTGGTGCCCCGCCTGCCAGGACGGCGAAGCCGCAATGGCGGCGCCGCTGTCCTTGCCCTGGGACCTCCAGCGCCCGTGATAATGTGGCTTACGCGCCGGGCGTTTCCGCCTCGGTCAATGGAGTGACCGTATGTATCGCCTGCCGACCCAGTTCGATGCCAGTGCCTCGCGCCAGGACCTTGCCGCCGCAGGCGGGGGCTCAACCTCGACCACCTGCAGTTCCTGCATCGTGACCCTGCTCGGTACCTCGGTGTTGTCGGCGGTGGTACTCGGCGGCTTGGAACCGATCGCGCCCGCGGTCGCTGGCAGCGAAGCACGCGCCACGGTCGATACCGTCGCAACGGACACCGACCTCCACACCCCGCCACCGCCCTCGCTGCAGCAACCGGCCATCACGCCGGATCCGGACCTGACCGCACCCGCCACATCGGCCGCGCCGGTGGTCGGGATGAGCCGCACGGGTCGGATACTGCTGGGGCTGTTCGCCTTGCCGCTGGCAGCTGTCGGCGGCGGCATTTTCATGGGCACCGCCAACCCGATCTTCGGCCTGTTCGTCGCCGTCGGGCTGTATGTCGGCCTGTACGCCTTCGTCTACGAGCGCTCGGGGCGATCGTTCGGGCGCGGCATCGGCATTGGCATCGCCCTGCTGCTGGGCCTGTTCGCGGTCGGCGCACTCGAGATGATGCTCTGGCTGAGCGTGATGAAATGAGCCGCTCCGCCGTCGATGCGGCGGAGCCCGGAACGCCCACGCTGTCTTCGCACCTGCTGCATGGCGCGGCGCGTCCGCGCTGCGGTCTGGTGCGCCCGGCGCAGGCCATCGACGCCAGCGCCTGCGATTGGCCCGGCCCGCTGTTCGAGGGTCGGCGCGTGCACAATGCGGCCACCCCGGCCGACCCGGCCAACCCCTGGCAGGGCGTGTCAGGCGCGGTCGCACTGGATGCCGATGCGGCCGCTGACGGCGCAATCGCCGAGGCACTGGAGCGGCTGGCAGCGGCGCAGGCGGGATTCGAGGTGCGCCGCCGGGATGCGCTGACGCCCGCGCAACGCCTGGACGAATCGGCCTTCGCCTTGTTCTCGGCACGCCAACGTGCGACCCCCGGCTTCCCGTGGCCGATGCCCGAACACGAGGGCGATCTGTTCGCAGCCGTGCATGCGCTGGATGACAACCGCGAGGCCTGGGTGCCGCAGGAACTGGTGGGCCTGGGGCCGCGCAGTGGCCTGGCACGCGTGCCGTCGACGTCCAGTGGGCTGGCGGCCTGGCGTGATGGTCGTGATGGCGCGTGGCTGGCGTTGCTGCGCGCGGCCCAGGAGCTGCTGGAGCGCGATGCGCTGGCGGTGACCTGGCTCAATGGCGTCGCCGGCCGGCGCATCGCGCTGCCGGCGCACTGGCACGCCCATGTAGACGCGCGCGGCGGTGAACTGCAGGCGTTCGACCTGACCCAGCACTGGAATCCGCACCCGGTGATCGCGGTCGCTGGCGGCATCCCCTTCGAAGGCCGCCCCCGCTACGTCCTCGGCATCGCCTGCCGCGCCGATCCGGGCGAGGCACTGCACAAAGCACTGCTGGAATGGCAGCAGGCACTGACCTTTGCCGCGCATCTGTGTGGCCGCGAAAGCGCCCGGCTGCCGCGCGATCCCGCCGCCCTGCGCAGGTTCGACGAGCATGCCGCCTTCTACACCCTGCGCCCGGAGCTGTGGCCGCAACTGCCGCTGCTGGGGAAGGCGGACGACAGCACCTTGAAGCTGCCCCCGCCGGGCGCCGCGGTCCGGCCCGCCGCGCCGCGCGCGATTGCCGAGCTGGACATGCTGCGGCGTCGGCTCGGCAGTGCCGGCATCGCGCTGTACTACCGCGAGTTGACCACGACCGATGTGGCCGCGGCCGGACTGCGGGTGATGCGGGTGCTGTCGCCGCAGCTCAGTGGCCTGCATGCCGACGAGCGCGCACCGTTCCTCGGCGGCCGGTGCCAGGACGTGGCGTGGCGGTATCCCGGCGTGCCGCACAGCGGCGCGTTCCCCTCTCCCTTCCCGCATCCATTGGGCTGATGCACGAGGACCGCATGCCGTCACCGCCCTCCCCCTGGCACGATGCCCCGCTGTTCCATCTGTTCTGGCACAACGGCGAACTCAATCCAGCGCGCGCCGAGGTGATGCGCACGCGCATCGCCGAAGATGCCGCACGGCCCTGGTCGCCACCGCGCCCGGTGCATGCGGCCGCCGGCATCGCCCTGCCGGACCCGGTGCAGCCCGGTGACGCCCTGGCACAACGCCACAGTGGCCGCCGCTTCGGTGACGCACGCTGGGGCGCGCAGGAGCTGGGCCACGTGCTCGCCCCGCTACGGGCCCGACCCGGCGACAGTGACACCCGGCGCCTGCCGTCCGGTGGGGCCAAGTACCCGATCCAGGCCTATGCCGCGCTGTACGGCGCCGACGATGCGATCGCCGCGGAGCCGGGCATCCATTGGTACGACCCGATCGGGCATGCGCTGGTGCCGGTGGGGCCCTGCCCCGCATGGCCGGCGCTGGCCAGGCTGCTCGGCGTGGATTGGCCGGAGCGGCCCGCCGCCGTGCTGTTCCTGATCGCCGAACCGGCCGGCACGCTGGCCAAGTACGGCGAGCGCGGTGGCCGCTTCGTGTTGATCGAGGCCGGGGTCTGGTTGGGCGCGCTCGGGCAGCAAGTGGCCGCGATGAACGCCGCCGGCTGCGCGATCGGCTCCTTCGACGATGCCGCCGTACTGGCCCTGCTCGGGCTCGAACCGCAGCGGCATCTGGCCGTGTTGGCCTATGCGTGTGGTCCGGCACCTTGACCACCGCCGGCGTCGCAGCACCCAACTCCCCAGCATCCCCGTCCACTGGGGACGGCGGAACCAAGGGTCAAGCATATGCTCATGACCGGAGCGCATCAGACCCTTCCGGATCGGCCTGAACAGGCAGCCCCCGCGCGCGGCCGGCACGACCGGGGCGTTCTACAATGCGCGCATGCAGATTGGCCCCTACAACATCCAGCCCAACGTGGTGCTGGCGCCGATGGCCGGTGTCACCGACAAGCCCTTCCGCCTGCTGTGCAAACGGCTGGGCGCGGGCTTGGCCGCCTCGGAGATGACCATTTCCGACCCGCGCTTCTGGACCACCCGCAAGTCGCTCCACCGCATGGACCATGCCGGCGAGCCGGACCCGATCAGCGTGCAGATCGCCGGCACCGAGCCGCAGCAGCTGGCCGACGCGGCGCGCTACAACGTGGACCACGGCGCGCAGATCATCGACATCAACATGGGCTGCCCGGCCAAGAAGGTCTGCAACGCGTGGGCCGGGTCGGCGCTGATGCGCGATGAAGACCTGGTGGCGCGCATCCTCACCGCCGTGGTGCAGGCGGTGGACGTGCCGGTGACGCTGAAGATCCGCACCGGCTGGGACTGCGACCATCGCAACGGCCCGCGCATCGCGCATATCGCCGAAGACAGCGGCATTGCCGCGCTGGCGGTGCATGGGCGCACGCGCGACCAGCACTACACCGGCCAGGCCGAGTACGAAACCATCGCCGCGATCAAGGCCGCGCTGCGCATTCCGGTGCTGGCCAACGGCGATATCGATTCGCCGCAGAAGGCGGCCCACGTGCTGGCCGTGACCGGCGTGGACGCGGTGATGATCGGCCGCGCCGCGCAGGGCCGGCCCTGGATCTTCCGCGAAGTGGCGCATTACCTGGCCACCGGTGAACTGCTCGCCCCGCCGTCGCTGGACGAGGTGCGCGACATCCTGCTGGGCCACCTGCACGCGCTGCACGACTTCTATGGCGAGCCGCAGGGCGTGCGCATCGCGCGCAAGCACCTGGGCTGGTACGCCAAGGACCGGCCGGAAAATGCCGCCTTCCGCGCGGTGGTCAACCGCGCTGACGACGCGGCCAGCCAGATCGCGCTGACCACCGACTACTTCAACGCGCTCGCCGCCGGCCTGCCGCACGCCCACGCCACTGCCGACGCGCACGTTGCTGTTGCCCTTTGATCCGCCGAGCCACGCTCGACGCTATGTGACCCTGCTCCCATGACCCCGCCGATCACCGCCCCCACCTACCTGCACGGTTTCTCCGATACCGAGCAGCACCGCCTGGTCACCCAGGCCCGCCTGTTCGAATCGAGCATCTTCAGCGGCATCGACTACAGCAATGCCCAGCGCCTGCTGGAAGTGGGCAGCGGCGTCGGCGCGCAGACCGAGATCCTGCTGCGCCGTTTTCCCGACCTGCACGTCACCGGGGTGGACCTGAGCCAGGCGCAGCTGGACACCGCACGCGCCAACCTGGAAAAGACGCCGTGGTGCAGCGAGCGCTACACCCTGCAGCAGGCCGATGCCGGCGACCTGCCGTTCGGCGCGCGCCAGTTCGATTCGGCGTTCCTGTGCTGGGTGCTGGAACACGTGCCGTCACCGGCGCGCGTGCTCAGCGAAGTGCGCCGCGTGCTCGCCCCGGGCTCGCCGGTGTACATCACCGAAGTAATGAACGCCTCGTTCCTGCTCGACCCGTACTCGCCGCACATCTGGCGCTACTGGATGGCCTTCAATGACTTCCAGTACGACCACGGGGGTGACCCGTTCGTGGGCGCCAAGCTCGGCAACCTGCTGCTGGCCGGCGGCTTCCGCGACGTGCACACCGAGATCAAGACCATCCACCTGGACAACCGCGAGCCGGCGCGGCGCAAGACCATGATCGCGTTCTGGGAACAGCTGCTGCTGTCGGCGGCCGACCCGCTGCTGGAGGCCGGGCTGGTCGATCAGGACACCGTGGACGGCATGCGCCGGGAATTCAGCCTGGTCCAGAACGACCCCAACGCCGTGTTCTTTTTCTCGTTCGTGCAGGCACGCGCCACGGTCTACTGACCGCGGCCGGCCCGGGCACTGGTCGATGGTTTACTGGCCGACCGCGACGCCTGCGGCGGGAGAGCCCGGAGGCGGCACCGTCGCAGCGTTGTCCGCCGGTGCCTGCCAGATCCGCGCCCACATCTGCGCGAACCGCTGTTTCACCCGTGCCCTGCCCTGTTCGCCTTCGTAGGCCGCGCGCAGCTGCTCGGGCACGATGCCGGCCCACTGATCGCCCTGCGCACGCGCCACCGCGAAGGTGAAGGTGTAATCCGGCTCCAGGCCCATGCGCAGGTCGCTGAGCTGCAACCGGCCGTCCACCACCTGGGCGCGCATGAAGCCGCGGTTGAACCACTGCAGCCGCTGCACCGCCGGAATGCCCGCCGCCTCGGCCTGGCGCAGCGCCTGCACGTTGGAGGGATAGCCCTGGAAGTGCATCGGGCCGTTGTCGGCCACCAGCGAGCGCTCGCCGATGACGTAGCCGCTGGGGGTCATCGCCACCACCTGCCAGAGCAGCGTGTTGAACGGGGTGGCCACCGAGAAGCGGGGTGCATCGCCCAGGCCCATCGCCGCCAGCGCGCGGTCGGCCTGGCGCTCGACGCTGTGTTTGGCGAGCAGCGACCAGCCCAGGTAGCCGCAGCTGAGCACCAGCCCGGCCACCAGCGCCTTCTGCGCCAGCGGGCGCGCACGGGCGAACCACGCCACCGCGCAGCCGATCAGCAGCCACACGGTGTACAGCGGGTCGATGATGAAGACGCTGGACCACATGGTCGGCGCCGGGGTGAACGGCCACCACAGCTGGGTGCCGTACACGGTGAAGGCGTCCAGCAGCGGGTGGGTCACCAGCGCCAGCAGGATCGCCCAGAACCAGCGCCCCGGTGCCTGCGCGACCCGGCCATGGCCGAAGCGCTTGAACAGCCACCAGATCAGCGCGGCCACCCAGGGCAGCACCAGCAGCGAGTGGCTATAGCTCCGATGTTCGGTCATCAGCGCCACCGGGTCGGCGGCGGTGAAGGCCAGCAGCAGGGAATCCAGGTCCGGCAACGTGCCCAACGCGGCACCGGCCAGCAGGGCGGCGCGGCGATGGCCGGCGGGGGCGATGGCGGCAGCAACGGCGCCGCCCAGTACGATCTGGCTTAGGGAGTCCATCGGCCGATGGTATAGGGTGTGAAGGTCGGCGTGGCGGCTTGATGGCTGTCACGCTGGTGGAACACTGGGCCACGACGCTGGGGCCCAATCGCGTGTTGACGGCCCCTGCGCCGGGCACGCGGGCTTAACCACCGGCAACTCCCCGTGGCGCACAATGCAACGGCGCGACTTGCCGTGTATCATTCGCGCCCATCTTTCCATCCGAATCAAAGGATATTACGCCTGATGTCCAGCTACCTGTTCACCTCCGAATCGGTCTCCGAAGGCCATCCGGACAAGATTGCCGACCAGATCTCCGATGCGGTGCTGGACGCGATCCTTGCCCAGGACCAGCGCGCCCGCGTGGCCTGCGAGACCATGGTCAAGACCGGCGTTGCGATCGTGGCCGGTGAAATCACCACCAGCGCCTGGATCGACCTGGAAGCCCTGACCCGCAAGGTGATCCTGGACATCGGCTACGACAGCTCCGACGTCGGCTTCGACGGCGCGACCTGCGGCGTGCTGAACCTGATCGGCAAGCAGTCCCCGCACATCGCCCAGGGCGTTGACCGCAAGAAGCCCGAAGAAATGGGCGCTGGCGACCAGGGCCTGATGTTCGGCTATGCCACCAACGAGACCGACAGCTACATGCCGGCCGCGATCCACCTGTCGCACCGCCTGGTCGAGCAGCAGGCCAAGATCCGCAAGAAGAAGAACTCGCCGCTGTCCTGGCTGCGCCCGGATGCCAAGAGCCAGGTCACCCTGCGCTATGAAAACGGCGTGGTCTCGGCCATCGACGCGGTCGTGCTGTCCACCCAGCACGCCCCGGGCGTGAAGCAGAAGGACCTCATCGAGGCCGTCCGCGAAGAGATCATCAAGCCGGTGCTGCCGGCCAAGTGGCTGCACAAGGGCACCAAGTTCCACATCAACCCGACCGGCAAGTTCGAGATCGGCGGCCCGGTGGGCGACTGCGGCCTGACCGGCCGCAAGATCATCGTGGACACCTACGGCGGCTGGGCCCGTCACGGTGGTGGTGCGTTCTCGGGCAAGGATCCGTCCAAGGTCGACCGTTCGGCCGCTTACGCTGCCCGCTACGTCGCCAAGAACGTCGTGGCCGCCGGTCTGGCCGACCGTTGCGAAGTGCAGGTCTCCTACGCCATCGGCGTGGCCGAGCCAACCTCGATCTCGGTCACCACCTTCGGCACCGGCAAGATCAGCGATGACAAGATCGAGAAGCTGATCCGCAAGCACTTCGACCTGCGCCCGTACGGCATCATCAAGATGCTGGACCTGATCCACCCGATGTACCAGCAGACCGCCGCCTACGGTCACTTCGGCCGCAAGCCGAAGGACTTCAGCTACCTCAACGCTGCTGGCGAAACCGTCAACGCGACCGCCTTCTCCTGGGAGAAGACCGATCGCGCCGCCGCCCTGCGTGCGGATGCGAAGTTGAAATAATCAATCGGTAGAGCCGACCGTTGGTCGGCTGCCTTTGATCGAAACAAAACGACGGGCCGCGAAAGCGGCCCGTCGTCGTATGGGCGGCAGCACCAAGGCGCATGGCGATGCGTTCATCACCCCGGCGCATCCATGCCATCGCGGCGCGGCCGCGAAAGCGGCCCGTCGTCGTTCGGGCACCCCGCCCAGCCGACCAACGGTCGGCTCTACCGGGCGGGCAACCGGCGCTACACTGCCGCCATGCCCGAATTCAAATCCAACCAGCTGTCCATGACGGTGTTGATGTCACCGGAGATGGCCAATTTCTCCGGCAAGGTCCACGGCGGCGCGATCCTGCGGCTGCTCGACCAGGTCGCCTATGCCTGCGCCAGCCGTTATGCCGGCCGTTATGTGGTCACCCTTTCGGTGGACCAGGTGATGTTCCGCCAGCCGATCGCGGTCGGCGAGCTGGTCACCTTCCTGGCCTCGGTCAACTACACCGGCACCTCGTCGATGGAGATCGGGGTCAAGGTAGTGGCTGAGGACATCCTCAAGCGCAGCGTGCGCCACGCCAACAGCTGCTTCTTCACCATGGTGGCGGTGGACGAGGATGGCAAACCCACCGCGGTGCCACCGTTGCAGCTGGAGACCAGCGACGAACGCCGCCGCCACGCCGCCGCGCTGATCCGTCGGCAGCTGCGCGAAGAGATGGAGCAGCGCCATCTGGAGTTGCTGGCGTCCAACCCGCCGTCGCCGGAATAACCCACGACGGGTAACGGGTGTTGGTCGGTATGGGGGCACCCTCACCGTTCTGGATCGCGTGCCATGACCAACGGTCATGGCCTACCGGGGTCGGACTTCGCGTGCCATGACCAACGGTCGTGGCCTACCGGGGTCGGGCATTGCGGGCCATGACCAACGGTCATGACCTACCGGGGTCGGGCATTGCGGGCCATGACCAACGGTCATGGTTTACCGGGGTCGTGCATTGCGCGCCATGGCCAACGGTCATGGCCTACCGGGGTCGGGTATCGCGGGCCATGACCAACGGTCGTGGCCTACCGGGGTCGGGCATTGCGGGCCATGACCAACGGTCGTGGCCCACCGCGTGCACCGATGGAATTCCCGGTAGGTACCGACCGTTGGTCGGTACGCATCGCTCACAATCACCCGGTGTTCTGCACGCCCTGCGATACGCCGTTCACGCACGCCACCAGCGCGCGCAGGACATCGTCGTCCTCGCCGCCGCTGGCACGCCAGCGGCGCAGCAGGTCCACCTGCAGCACGCTGATCGGGTCGATGTAGGGGTTGCGCAGGCGGATCGACAACGCCAGGCGCTGGTCGTGCTGCAGTAGTTCGTCCTGCCCGGTCAGCGCCAGGATCTGCTGCGCGGTCAGGTCCAGCTCGCGTTGGATCTGCGGGAAGAACGTGCCGTGCAACGGCCCGGACAACTGCGAGAACTGCTCGGCAATGGTGATGTCGCCCTTGCTCAGCACCATCGCGATGTCGTCCAGGAAGGTGCTGAAGAACGGCCAGTCGCGCGCCATCTCCTTCAGGGTGTCCGCGTGGCCGGCCTCGATCGCGGCCTGCAGGCCGCTGCCCACGCCATACCAGCCGGGAATCACCGCGCGCGCCTGGCTCCAGGCGAACACCCACGGAATGGCGCGCAGGTTGGACAGCGCGGCATCCTCGCCCAGTCGCCGCGACGGGCGCGAGCCCAGCGTCATCCGCTCGATCACGTCGATCGGCGTGGCCTGGCGGAAGTACTGCATGAAGTCCTTCTGGCCCACGAAGGCGCGGTAGGCCTCGGCGCTTTTCTGGGCCACCCGATCCATCACCGGGCGCCACTGTTCCTCGCGCGGTTCCACTGCACGCGGGCGCAGGCTGGAACGCAACACCGCACCGGTGGACTGCTCCAGCGAGCGCAGCGCCAGCGCCCGGATGCCGTACTTGCGGTGGATCACTTCGCCCTGCTCGGTCACGCGCAGGCGGCCGTCGATGCTGCCGCGTGGCGAGGCGTCCACCGCATCGGTGGTCTTGCCACCACCGCGGCTGATCGAGCCGCCGCGGCCATGGAAGAAGGTCAGGCGGATGCCGTTCTCGGCGGCCACCTCCAGCAGTTCCACCTGGGCCCGCTGCAGACCCCAGCGCGAGGCGGCGATGCCGCCGTCCTTGCCACTGTCCGAATAGCCCAGCATCACCATCTGCACATCCCCGCGCGCGGCCAGGTGGGTGCGGTAGACCGGGTCGGCCAGCAGGTCGCACAGGGTGTCGGTGCCGCGCTTGAGGTCGTCCACCGTTTCGAACAACGGGGCGATGTCCAGCGGCACCGCGCCGGCGTCGTCGACCAGGCCGCCCCGGCGGGCCAGGGCCAGCACGGCGAGCACGTCACTGCGGTCGTGCGCCATGGAAATGATGTAGCTGCCCAGCGCGTCGGCACCGTGGCGTCGGCGTGCATCGGCCAGTGCGGCAAACACCGCGTCCAGGCGTTGACCGCCCTCCTCGGTGCTCGGCGGCAGCGCCTGCTCGCCACTGGCGAACGGCGCCAGCCGGGCCGCGCGGGTGACCGCATCGGCCGCGTCCCAGGCGTCCTGGCCATCGAGCACGCTGGCCAGTGCGCGGCCGTGCACGCTCGACTCCTGGCGCACATCCAGCCGCGCCAGGTGGAAGCCGAAGGTGCGCACCCGCCACAGCAGGCGGCGCACCGCGAAGCCGCCGGCATGGTCGCCCTTGTTGGCGTGCAGGCTGTCCAGGATCAACTGGATGTCGTGCTCGAGCTCGCCCGGCGACGCATAGGCGCCGTCGGCATCGTCCAGCGTGGCCTGCACGCGCGCGCGCATGCGGTCGTTGAGCAGGCGGTACGGCATGTCGGCATGGCGTGGCCGTGACTTCACCTGGGGGAGCAGCTGTTCGTAGTGCGCCACGCGCGCCTGCAGCGTGGCACTCACTGCGATCCGCTCGGTGGACTGGCTGAGCAGGCTGGCCAGCTGCAGCAGGTCTTTCTGGTAACGGCCCAGCACCGCCTGGCGCTGCGCGTCCAGGGTATGCCGGATGGTGCCGGCGTCGACGTTGGGGTTGCCGTCCATGTCCCCGCCCACCCACGTGCCGAAGCGCAGCAGGCGCGGCAGCGGCAGGTCTTCGCCGTAGGTGTCCAGCAGCGCCTGCTGCAGCGATTCGTACAGCACCGGAATCACCCGGTACAGCACCTGCACCAGGTAGAAGCCGACGTGCTCGCGCTCGTCGTCGACGGTGGGCCGCACCGGCGAGGAATCGGTGGTCTGCCAGGAGGCGGTGAGCGCCATGCGGAAGCGCGCGGCGTCGGCGGCGGCTTCACCGGGGGTGCGTTGGCCGTCGAGGTTGTCGACCAGGCTGGCGACCATCAGCTGCTCTTTTTCCAGCAGCGCGCGGCGTACCGCTTCGGTCGGGTGCGCGGTGAACACCGGCTCGATGTCGATGCGTGGCAGCCACTGCGCCAGCTCGGCCAGGGTCACGCCCTGCGCCTTGAGGTTGAGCAGCGCATCCTGCAGGCCATCGGGCTGCGGCGCGGCGGTGCCGGCGCGCTGGTAGTCGCGGCGACGTCGGATGCGATGCACGCGCTCGGCGATGTTGACCACCTGGAAGTAGGTGCTGAACGCACGCACCATTGCTTCGGCGCGCTCGGGCGGCAGGCCGGTCAGCGCATCGTTGAGGTCGGACAGCGGGGCGTCGCTTTCGCGGCGGGCGATGGCGCGCGTGCGCACCTGTTCCACATCATCGAAGAACTGCGTGGACACCTGCTCGGCAAGCAGGTCGCCGACCAGTGCGCCAAGTCGGCGTACGTCGTCGCGCAGGGGAATATCGGGAGTGGCAAAGACGATGCTGCTACGGTACTCGTTCATCTGCGACGCACTGGCCTCGGGAACGGAATCCGCTCAAGCCTAACCCACAATCGGGTCAATGCTGCGTCGCGCAAATAGTTACATCTGGTAGTGCCGGCCGCTGGCCGGTACCTGCCGATCATTATCCGTACCGGCCAACGGCCGGTACCTACCCGTCATTATCCGTACCGGCCAACGGCCGGTACCTACCCATCATTTCCCGTACCGGCCAACGGCCGGTACCTACCCGTCATTTCCCGTGCCGGCCAATCGCCGGCATCAACGATCAGGATCCGCATCGGATCGTGGCCGGCGCCATCGCGATGGGTGCCGGCCAGGGCCGATCAGCGCTTCTTCTTGATCGGCGCGCCCGGGCCTACTGTCTGCTCCAGCCAGCGCTCGCTTTCGGCCAGCATGGTCATGATCGATTCGCGTGCGCGGTACGCATGCGATTCATTGGGCAGCATCACCAGTCGCGCCGTGCCACCCAGGCCCTTGACCGCGGCGAACATGCGCTCGCTCTGGATCGGGAAGGTGCCGGAGTTGTTGTCGTCCACGCCGTGGATGAAGAGGATCGGGTCCTTGATCTTGTCGGCGTAGTTGAACGGCGACATCTTCTGGTACACGTCCTGGGCCTGCCAGTAGTTGCGCTCCTCGGCCTGGAAGCCGAACGGGGTCAGCGTGCGGTTGTACGCGCCGCTGCGGGCGATGCCGGCCTTGAACAGGCGCGTGTGCGCGAGCAGGTTGGCGGTCATGAACGCACCGTAGGAATGCCCGCCGATGGCGATGTGGTCGCGATCGGTCACGCCCCGCCGCACCACTTCGTCCACCGCCGCTTCGGCGTTGGCGATCAGCTGCGGCAGGTAGGTGTCGTTGGGTTCCTTGTCGCCCTCGCCAATGATCGGCATCGACGGGCTCACCAGTACCGCATAACCCTTGGCCAGGAAGGCCTGCGGGCCCCAGTAGCTGATCGCGTTGAAGCGGTACGGCGAATCGGTCACCTGGCTGGCGGCGGCAGCGGTCTTGTACTCGCCCGGGTAGGCCCACATCAGCAGCGGCAGCGGGCCGTCCTTCTTCGGGTTGTAGCCCGGCGGCAGCATCAGCGTGGCGGTCAGGTCGACGCCGTCGTTGCGCTTGTAGCGGATCTGCTCCTTGCTCACCCCACGCAGCTGCGGCAGCGGGTGGGCGAAGTGGGTCAGCGCGCGCGGGGCGGCGGTGGCGTCGGCCAGCGACTGCACGTACACGTTGGTGGGCTCATCAGGCGTCTCGCGCGTGATCAGCAGCGAGGTGCCCTCCTGATCGAGCAGCGCCACCGGCGCGGCGTAGCCGGGCGCCTGCGAATGGAACAGGCGGGTGGCCTGCTTGCTGTCCAGATCGAAGCGATCGACGAACGGACGGTCGCCTTCCGGCGAGGCACCCTGGCCGTACAGGAAGATGCTGCGGCCATCGGCGGTGATCTGCAGGCGCGCGCGCCCGTTGACGTCGCGCACCAGGCCCGGCCGGCCCGGATCGTTGTAGCGGTCCTGCGAGGACCGCGACGACAGCAGTTGCGGCGCCTGCTCGGCCTGGTCCGGGGCGATGCGCCACTGCTTCACCTCGCGGCTTTTCCACCACGATTCGTTGAGCAGCGCGAGGTCGCCGCGCCCCCACTGGATGCCGGCATAGCGGCTGCCCAGCTGGGCCAGGGTGATCGGCGGGGTGTCGAACGGGGCGGCCTGCATCAGCACCGCGTCGCGCACCTTGGCCGCGCGGTTGGGGTCGCCCCCGTCCTGCGCTTCGGCCCACACCAGCGTGGCCGGTGCGTCGGCGCGCCAGCTGATGCTGCGCACGCCGGTGGGCACCGCGTCGTTGCCGGTCGGCAGCCCTTCCACCAGCGGCAGCGTACTGACGGTGTGTTGCAAGGTACCGTCCACGGCCGACAGCACTTCGATGCGGCGCGGGAAATCGTCGGCCGGCACCAGGTAGGAGTACGGGCGCTGCACGCGCTCGGCCAGCAGGAAGCGGCCGTCCGGCGACACGTCCAGGTCCAGGTAGACACCGCTGGAGGACAGCGGCGTGGTCACGCCGTTGAGCGTGACGCGCACCGGCTGCGCGCTGGCGTAGTAATCGAACAGGCGCGCATCGGCCTCGTTCTTGAGCAGGTCCTGGTAGGTCCGGATCGCACGGACACCCGCATCGGCCTCGGTCTGCTGGATCGCAGGACCGGCCGGCACGCCACCGGCCGCCGGGGCCGGGCCCTGGCCCTTGAGCTGCTGGGTGACCACCAGGCCGCGGCTGTCGGGCAGCCAGGTGTAGCCATCGCCCAGCACAGTGTTCAGATCCGACAGCAGGCGCCGCGCCGACCCGGCGGCGATATCGACAATCCACAGCTCGTTGGCGCCGCTGGCCGCATGCACCTGGTTGAAGGCCAGGTACTGCTGGTCCGGCGACCACGCCATGCCGGCGATCGACAGCGGCTGCGGCAGGCCGGTGATCTGGCGCTCCTTGCCGTCGGCCACGTTCAGCAGCCACAGCTTGTTGCCGAAGCTGAAACGGCTGGCGGCATGCGTGGCCGGGTTGATGCGCAGGCCGGCCAGTTTCAGCTCGGGCTGGGCCACCTCGGCAATGGACGGCAGCGACGGGGTCTGCAGCATCGCGGCGATGTCGCGGCGCGGGGACAGGCTCAGCGTGGGCGCACGCGGCGCATCCACCACCGCCTGCAGCGCGGCCGAGGGCAGCGCATAGCCCTGCTCGCCCTTGGCGCTGGCCACCGGCGGGGCGGAGGTCTTGCCTGCCGGGGCGGCCAGCGCCAGCGGGGCTACCGCCAGCAAGGCCATGCCCATCACCAGGCTGCCCCAGCGCGCGCGGCGCCGACGATCATTGCGTGTCATGTTCGATCCCTGTGCTGATGCAAACCTTGGACCTTAACAGCCGGGCGCCGATCGCCCCCCTGCCGATGGTTGGGGGCCGCCGCCGATTCATGCCAACGCACCCTGCCGCGATATAATGGGCGGCCCTCCACCGAGGGGCGCTGCGACCGTTCCGGACCCTGTCCGGCCGGCCAGGCTCGGTGGCCAGGATTGTTCCAACGGCGCCCGGCGATTGCGAGTTGTGTTGGTCATGTGGTTGTCGGGTTGCCGACATCTCGCTTGACGAGCATGGCTCGTCACTACCGGAGCTTACGAATGAATGCTGTTGCCAAGACCTTCTCCACCGAAGGTGATTACAAGGTTGCCGATATCACCCTTGCCGACTGGGGTCGCAAGGAATTGGACATCGCCGAGCATGAAATGCCGGGCCTGATGTCGATCCGCCGCAAGCACGCCGCCACCCTGCCGCTGAAGGGCGTGCGCGTGACCGGTTCGCTGCACATGACCATCCAGACCGCAGTACTGATCGAGACCCTGAAGGACATCGGCGCCGACGTGCGCTGGGCGTCCTGCAACATCTTCTCGACCCAGGACCACGCCGCCGCCGCGATTGCCAAGTCCGGCACCCCGGTGTTCGCCTGGAAGGGCGAGTCGCTGGAGGAATACTGGGACTGCACGCTGGACGCGCTGACCTTCACCCTGCCCGACGGCACCCTGACCGGCCCGGAGCTGGTGGTGGACGACGGCGGCGACGTGACCCTGCTGATCCACAAAGGCTATGAGCTCGAGAACGGCAGCGACTGGGTCAACGAGAAGGCGGCCTCGCACGAAGAACAGGTCATCAAGGACCTGCTCAAGCGCGTGGCCAAGGAGCGTCCGGGCTACTGGGCCCGCGTGGTCAAGGACTGGAAGGGCGTCTCCGAAGAGACCACCACCGGCGTGCACCGCCTGTACCAGCTGGCCCAGGCCGGCACCCTGCTGATCCCGGCGATCAACGTCAACGACTCGGTCACCAAGAGCAAGTTCGACAACCTGTACGGCTGCCGCGAGTCGCTGGCCGACGGCCTGAAGCGCGCGATGGACGTGATGCTGGCCGGCAAGGTCGCCGTGGTCTGCGGCTACGGCGACGTGGGCAAGGGCTGCGCCGCGTCGCTGCGTGCCTACGGCGCGCGCGTGGTGGTCACCGAGATCGACCCGATCTGCGCCCTGCAGGCGGCGATGGAAGGCTTCGAGGTCAACACCATCGAATCCACCCTGGGCCGTGCGGACCTGTACGTCACCACCACCGGCAACAAGGACATCATCCGCATCGAGCACCTGAGCGCGATGAAGGACCAGGCCATCGTCTGCAACATCGGCCACTTCGACAACGAGATCCAGGTCGATGCGCTGGTGGGCTTCCCGGGCGTGCAGCACGTGAACATCAAGCCGCAGGTGGACAAGTACATCTTCCCCAACGGCAACGCGATCTTCCTGCTGGCCGAAGGCCGCCTGGTGAACCTGGGCTGCGCCACCGGCCACCCGAGCTTCGTGATGTCCAACTCGTTCGCCAACCAGACCCTGGCCCAGATCGACCTGTGGGCGAACAAGGACAGCTACGAGAACAAGGTGTACCTGCTGCCCAAGCACCTGGACGAAGAAGTGGCCCGTCTGCACCTGGAGAAGATCGGCGTGAAGCTGACCACCCTGACCCAGGAACAGGCCGACTACATCGGCGTGCCGGTGGAAGGTCCGTTCAAGCCGGATCATTACCGCTACTGATCGGCCTGCCGATCCTGTTGCGTTGAAATGGAACGGGCGCCGAAAGGCGCCCGTTTTTTGTGGCGGAAAGCCATCACGACCAACGGTCGTGATCTACCGGCGGCCAGCACGCAACGCCGGTAGGTACCGACCGTTGGTCGGTACGCAAAGCCGGCATCTACCGACCGTTGGTCGGTACACAAAGATGGTAGGTACCGACCGTTGGTCGGTACGCAAAGCCGGTAGGTACCGACCGTTGGTCGGTACCGCTGTGCCGATAGCCTCGGTCAAGCCGACACCCCACGCACCACGCTACGATGCACCCATGACCCCGGCCATCAACCTGCTCAAGAAGCACGGCATCGCCCACAGCGTGCTGTCCTACCCCCACGATCCCGATGCTGCCTCCTACGGCGGCGAAGCGGTGCAGCAGCTCGGGCTGGATCCGGCGCAGGTGTTCAAGACCCTGCTGGCCAGCACCGAGAAGCACGCACTGCTGGTGGCGATCGTGCCGGTGAGCGGCACGCTCGACCTGAAGGCGCTGGCCGAGGCCGCCGGCTGCAAGAAGTGCGAGATGGCCGACGTGGAGCAGGCACAGCGCGCCACCGGCTATCTGGTCGGCGGCATCAGTCCGCTGGGACAGAAGAAGCGGCACCGCACCTTCCTGGATGCCAGCGCACAGGCGCTGCCGGTGGTGCACGTGAGTGCCGGGCGGCGCGGGCTGGAAGTGGCGCTGGCACCGGCCGACCTGCTGCAGCTCACCGGCGGTGCGTATGCACCGATCGGCAAGACGCGATGATCGGCAGCCTATTCGAGCGTCTGTTCGGCACGCCCCTGCCGTCGCTGCAGGAAGGCCGCCCCGGCACCGCCCTGCTGCGGGCGCTGGGCAGTGGCGACTACGGCCTGCTGCGCACCGCAGCGGCCACCATCGCCCTCAGCCGCGAGGCGACCTTGCTGGATGACCTAGCGTTGCAGCTGCCGTACGTGGAGGCGGCCCGCGCACGCTACACCACCGACCCGCAGTGGATCCGCGAGCACTACGAACTGGACTTCGTGCTGCGCAAGCTGCGCCACTGGCGTGACCACGATGGCTGCCTGTGCCAGCTGTATCCGCACTGGATGCATTACGAGCCCGGTCGCGAGATCGCCAGCGGCCATGTGGTGCTCATCGCCACCGGCGTCGCCGAAGGTGGCTGGGGCGATACGCAGGACGCCACCTGCACCGTGTGCGGCCGCGGGTGGCGCTGCACCGATCGCGAGTATCACGCGCCGTGGTGGGAGTGGAGCGCGCTGCCGCAAGGCTGATCCTATCTACGGGGTAGGGCCACGCCATGCGTGGCCGCCGCACCGCCGAACACGGCGCAGCCACGCATGGCGTGGATCTACCCGATCATGCGATCACGGCCGCCAGTTGGCATTGCTCTCCCAGAACGCCACCGCACGCGCATAGGCGTCACGGTCCAGCGGTACGCCCGATCCGCCCTCGTCCACGCCCAACGCGTTGCGCATCATCGTGATCGGCGCCATCGGCACTTCGTCCGGCTCGGCGGTGTAGATGCAGCCGACGATGCCCCAGTCGGCGTCGATCGGCGAGCCTTCCTTGGCCAGCTGTTCGGCGCTGTAGAGGATCACCACCAGGTAATTCGCGCGCGGCGATTCCACACCCTCGAACCAGCGCACCAGCACCGGCAGTTCGTTGCGGTTGCGTGCTTCGTACGCGCTGTGCAGCTGGTGGCGGTTGGCGTCGGTGATCGGCACGGTCAGGCAGCGCGTGCTGGTCCAGTTCTCGTACACGAACAATTTGCAGAACGGCGCGTAGCCGTCGAGCACCTTGAACGGCGCGTGCGCATTGAGGTGCGCCTGGAACTGCTCGGCGGTGCAGTCCTGGATGGTGTTGCCGCGTGGGACGCGCGGGAACAGGCGGGGACGGGCGAATTCGGTGAGGACGATGGACATGGGGCACGCGATGGCTGGCAAGCGCAGAGGGTAACCCAGGGCGTGTACGCCAACGCGCTTTCCGCACGCCACCGGTGAAGGCCGCGGCACTGGAAAGACGCGCGCATGTGTAGGAATCTCTGGCAACCGGGTTGCGTCGCGACCCTGTCCAAGGATGAAGTGCCATGCCTGCAGCAAAGGAAGCAGGACCCACCACCGCGTTGCGCCGCCGGTTACGCGTTGCCCTGCGCGCAGGGATGATCTGCGTAGCGGGCGGGCTCGCACTGTGCGTCCTTTGCCTGTGGTGGCCCAGCCCGTCGGCCCCGCTTCCGGAGGCTGCCAACAGCCGCCTGATCGTCAATGCGCGCATCATCGACGTGCGCCTTGGCAGCGCGGGTTCGCCTACCCACGTACTCGTGGAAGCAGGACGAATCGTGCAGGTCGGACCGGCGGTGAAGGCCGGCGCAGGCGTGCCGGTGTTCGACGCCGCGGGAGGCTACCTGCTGCCCGGCTTCTGGGACATGCACACGCATGCCTTCCAACTGTCGCCCCAGCTGCACTTCCCCGTGTCCGTGGCCAACGGCATCACCGGAACGCGCGACATGATGGATTGTCCGCAGGACCGGGACAGCCTGATCGCCTGCGTGGCCGACAAACGCCGTTGGACCCGACTGGCCGACACCGGTCGCATGACGGCACCGCGCTTCGTGGAAGTGGCCAGCTTCTACTTCGAGGACCCCGCGATGACCCCGGCGCAGGCGGCAGCGCGTGTGGCGGTCTATCGGGCCAGGGGCGTGGACGCGTTGAAGGTCTACAACAAGGTCGCCCCAGCCACCTATCTGCGGCTGGCAGCCGAGGCGCGGCGCCTGGACATGCCCTTGGTCGGGCACCTGCCCAAGGCAGTTCGCCTGGACGATGCCCTGCAGCAAGGTCAACACAGCTTCGAACACGCCCATCTGCTCGCCCGTCACTGCTTCCGCGATGCAGACCACTGGCGCAGCGGTGCGCTGGATCAGCTTGATCCCATCGAGCTGACCGAACGCATGGTGGCCGGGTATGACGCGGCGGCCTGCCAGCGGGGCATCGATGCGATGCGCGCAGCAGGCAGCTGGTGGGTTCCCACCCACGTCACCCGGGAAGAGGATGCGCGCGCGACGGATCCCTCGTTCCTCGACGACCCACGGCTGGCCTATCTCGACCCGCTGTCGCGCTGGGCCTACAAGGACGATCTGGCCGCGACGGCCGCGCGATACCCCGGTCCACGTGGCCACGCCGCACTCAACCGCTACTTCGATCACGGCCTGGCGTTGACCGCCGCGGCGTACCGCGCAGGCGTACCGGTGCTGGTCGGTACGGATACGGCCATTGGGGGCTTCCGCTTCCACGACGAGATGGCGCTGCTGGTGCGCGCCGGACTGTCGCCGGCCGACGTACTGCGCGCGGCGACACTGGATGCCGCCCGCTACGCGGGGAAGGAACACGAGCATGGTTCGGTGGAGGTCGGCATGCTCGCCGACTTGGTTCTGCTCGATGCAAATCCCTTGGAAGACATCGCCCATACACGCCGGATCCAAGCCGTGTTCATGGGCGGGCGATTGCACGACCGGAAACACCTGGACGACCTGTTGGCGTTCGCCCGCGCCCAGGCGCGGTCACCCGCGGTGGCAGCCAAGCTGGTGTGGGGCTTCCTGCGCAGCCCGGTCAGCGCGGAGCTGTGATCGTCCCGCCCCGGTCTGCGTGACACGCTACGCCATCAGCCCAGGATCGCCTCCAGCGCCTGTTCCAACCTCGGGTGCTTGAACACGTAACCGCCCTCCAGCGCGCGCGCCGGCACCACGTTCTGCCCGGTGAGCAGCAGCCCGGCCATTTCCCCGAACGCCAGCTTCAGCGCGAAGGCCGGCGTGGTCAGCACCGCAGGCCGGCCCAGCACCTTGGCCAGGGTGCGCGCGAATTCGGCATTGGTCACCGCCGCCGGTGCCGTGCCGTTGTAGGCGCCGCGGGCGGTGTCATGGGTCAGCAACCATACGATCAATCCCACCAGATCCTCACGATGGATCCAGCTCATCCATTGGTCGCCATCGCCCATCGGACCGCCCAGCCCCAGCCGGAACGGCGGCAGCATCCGCGCCAGCGCGCCACCGTCGCGATCGAGCACGATGCCGGTGCGCACCACGCAGGTGCGGATGCCCAACGCGTCGGCCTTGAACGCCTCGGCCTCCCACTGCCGGCACAGCATCGCGGCGAAGTCGTGCCCGGGCGAGGCGGCCTCGTCCAGCGGGGTGGCATCCCCCGGCCCGTAGTAGCCAATCGCCGAACCGGATACCAGCACCTGCGGCGGTGTCGGCAATGCCTGCATCCACGCCAGCAGTGTGCGCGTGGTGCCGATCCGCGAGGCGTGGAAGGCCTGCTTGCGGGCGTCGGTCCAACGGCCCTCGGTCAGCGGTTCGCCGGCCAGGTTCACCACCGCCTGTACCGGTCCCACGTCGTCCAGCCGCCCCACGTACTGCACGCCCGGCGGCGGGGTGCGGCCGGGGGTGCGGGTCAGCACGCTGACCCGGTGGCCCTGTTCCAGCAGACGTTCGCACAGTGGGCGGCCAATGAAACCCGTGCCGCCGGTGATCAGGATGTCCATCTTCACTCCGCCCTCTCTGGACAGGCACTGTAATCGACATCGCGTGCAGGTTACGGCAGCACTCTTTTACATTCATCGCGATGAAGCGATATGATGGCCGTACACCCGCTGCCGCCGCCGCCCATGACCGCCATCAGCTTCGAGTTCTACCCGCCCAAGACCGATGACCAGCGCGCCCAGCTCGACCGCACGGCCGCCAAGCTGAAGGCGTTCGCGCCGGAGTATGTGTCGTGTACGTTCGGTGCCGGCGGCTCGACCCTCAGCTACACCTCCGAAACGGTGCGCCACCTCAAGCAGCACCACGGGTTCGAGGCGGCCCCGCACCTGTCCTGCGTGGGCGGCAGCCGCGAGGAAATCCGCGAACTGCTCAAGCTGTACCGCGCCATCGGGTGCCGCCGCATCGTCGCCCTGCGCGGCGACCTGCCCTCGGGCATGGGCCACCCCGGCGACCTGCGCTATGCGTCGGACCTGATCAGCTTCATCCGGGCCGAGCACGGCGATGCGTTCCGCATCGAAGTGGGCGCCTACCCGGAGACGCACCCGCAGGCCAACGATGCGCTGCTGGACCTGAAGCACTTCAAGACCAAGATCGACGCCGGCGCCGATGCCGCGATCACCCAGTACTTCTTCAACGCCGATGCGTATTTCCATTTCGTCGATGCGGTGCGCGCGCTCGGGGTCACCGTGCCGATCGTGCCGGGCATCATGCCGATCTCCAACTTCAGCCAGCTGCGCCGTTTCTCCGAACAGTGTGGCGCGGAGATCCCGCGTTGGATCGGCAAGAAGATGCAGGCCTACGGCGACGATGCCGAATCGGTGCGCGCGTTCGGTGCCGAGGTAGTCGCCGGTCTGTGCGAACGGCTGGTGGCCGGCGGCGCGCCGGGGCTGCATTTCTACACCCTCAATCTGGCCAAGCCGACCACCCAGGTGTTGAAGCTGCTCAAGGGCTGACACCTGCGCAAATCGCTTGCAGATAACGCCGGCGCGGCTACTCTGCTGCGATGAAACTGCTTCTGCCGCTCCTGCTGTGCGCGCTGTGCCTGCCTGCCCCGGCATCGGCGCAGGCGCAGCGCGTGAACCGGTGTACCAACGCGCAGGGCCAGACCGTCTTCACCGACCGCCGCTGCGACGCGCTTGGCGCCACCGAGCGGATGCCGGCCCGCACGCCCACCGTGGGCAACACCGGCATCTACCGCGCCGGATGCGCGCGTCGGCTCAGCGAGTTGACCGGGCAGATCCGCGATGCGGTCAGCCAGCAGGACGTGAACCGGCTGTCGTCCATCTACCTGTGGAACAACGTCTCCAATGCCACCGCCAACCAGATCATCGGGCGGCTGGAATCGGTGGTGCAGCGGCCGCTGGTGGATATCGCGCCGGTGTATCCGGCCAGCGATGAGAGTGCGGTGGTGGCGCCTGACGCTGCGCCGGTGCTGGGCAGCGATGGGCAGCCGATGGCGGAGGTGGCGCCGCGCCGGCCGCGCCCGGTGGGGCTGCGGCTGGAGCAGACGCTGGGCAGCACGGCGACGCCGGCGCGCACGGTGTTCGGGCTGCGGCGGCAATACGGGTGTTTTTGGATCACCCTGTAGCGCCGGGCTCTGCCCGGCAGAGGGAATCGCCAGGCATGGCGGCCAGGCGGCATGAAGTGCCGGGCTCTACCCGGTGGCATGAATTGCCGGCCAGCGGCCGGCACTACCGCGGGGTCAGGTGGGCCAGAGCGCGCGGATGGCGGCGATGCCCTGGGCGCCGTGTCGGCGGGCCTGGTCGATGTCGTCCGGGTGCAGGCCACCGAGCGCATACAGCGGCAGCGAGACCTGCTCGCGCAGGGCTTCGAATGCGTCCCAGCCCAGCGGCGTGCCGCCGGGATGGCTGGCGCTGGGCTGGACCGGGCCGAGCACGGCGAAGTCGCAGCCCAGCCGTTGCGCGGCCTGCAGCTGTTCCAGGTCATGGCAGGAGGCGGCCACCAGCTGGTCGGCCGGCAGCGGGCGGGTGTCGAGCTGCAGCAGCTGTTCGCTGCCCAGGTGCACGCCGACGCCCAGTCGCTGGGCCAGGTCGATGTCGCGGTTGAGCAGCCACTGCACGCGGCCACGGTGGCTCTGGATGGCCTGTTCGGCCAGCGCCACCCGGGCCGGGCTGGCGGGGGTGCGCAGCTGGATGCGGCTGACCCCTGCGGCCAGTGCCTGGGCCAGGCGCTGGTGCCATTCGTGGTGGGCCTGGGCGTGGTCGGCCTCGGGCTCGGGGGTGATCAGGTAGCGGTCGGGCTGGCGCAGCGCGGCCACCACCGGCAGGTCGGCCGGCGGCATCGAATAGCGCGACAGCTTGTCCGGGGTCACCCAGGTGATGGCCTGGCCCTCACGCCCGCGCGGGCTGCCCTTCCAGCTGCTGATCCGGCGGACTTCCAGCCGCAGCCGCTTGTCGGGGTAGATCTGCGGCACGTCCATGATCCACTCGCCCACCTCCGCTTCGATCCCCAGTTCCTCGCGCAGTTCGCGCACCAGCGCCTGCTCGGAGCTTTCGCCGGGCTCGCGCTTGCCGCCGGGAAACTCCCAGAGGCCGCCCATGTCGCGGTCTTCGGTACGACGGTTGAGCAGGATGCGGCCGCGGGCGTCAGTGATGACGCCGGCCACGACGTGGATCGATCGTTTGGGGGATGGCATGGGGGGAGCATGCCCAATACCGCGGTGCTGGCGCAATCCCGGAAAGCATCGGCCGGTGCCGGGCCGAGGTGCAGCCACGCCTGGCGTGGCTCTACCCCGGATAGCAGACGCCCCGCACTTGGCGGGGCGTCCGGGGGTCAGGTGAGCTGACCGTGGCAGTGCTTGTACTTCTTGCCACTACCGCAGGGGCACGGGTCGTTGCGGCCCACCTTGGGCTCGTCGCGGTTGACCTGGGCCACGCCGTTCTGCGCCGCTTCCACCTCTGCGGCCTCTTCGTCGGCGCTGTAGCTGCCGGCGTCCTGGTGCTGGAACTGCGACTGCAGCAGGCGCGCCTGGGCCTGCTGGCGCTCGGCCTGCTCCAGCGCTTCCACTTCTTCTTCGCTGCGGATGCGCACGCGCGCCAGCAGGGTCACCACTTCGCGCTTGACGTTCTCGAGCATTTCCGAGAACAGCTCGAAGGCTTCCTTCTTGTATTCCTGCTTGGGCTGCTTCTGCGCGTAACCGCGCAGGTAGATGCCCTGGCGCAGGTAATCCATGCGTGCCAGGTGCTCCTTCCAGCTCTGGTCGAGCACGGTCAGCATCACGTGCTTTTCCAGCGCGCGCATGGTGTCTTCGCCCACGCCGGTTTCCTTCTCGGCGAAGTGCGCATCAATGCGCGCCTGCACCTTCTCGGCGATGGCTTCGGCATCCAGTTCTTCGTGCAGCTTGACCAGCCCCACCACGTCCATCTGCACGCCGAGGTCGGCGGCCAGGGTGGCTTCCAGGCCCGGCAGGTCCCACTGCTCGTCGATCGAGTTCGGCGGGACGAAACGGGCCACGATGTCGTAGATCACGTCGCCGCGGATGCCGTCCACGTTGTCCTTCACCGACTCGGCGTCCAGCAGCTCGTCGCGCTGGGCGTAGATCACCTTGCGCTGGTCGTTGTTGACGTCGTCGAAGTCGAGCAGGTTCTTGCGGATGTCGAAGTTGTGCGCTTCCACCTTGCGCTGCGCCTTTTCGATCTGGCGGCTGACCAGGCGGTCTTCGATGACGTCGTCTTCCTTCATGCCCATCATGCGCATCGCCTTCTGGACCCAGTCCGAGGCGAAGATGCGCATCAGGTTGTCTTCCAGCGACAGGTAGAAACGGGACGAACCCGGATCACCCTGGCGGCCGGAACGACCGCGCAGCTGGTTATCGATACGGCGCGATTCGTGGCGTTCGGTGCCCACGATGTGCAGGCCGCCGGCGGCCTTGACCGCGTCATGGCGCTTCTGCCATTCGGCCTTGACCTGGGCGCGCTGTTCGTCGGTGGCGTCTTCGCCCAGCTCGTGCAGCTGCGCTTCCAGCGAACCGCCGAGCACGATGTCGGTACCGCGACCGGCCATGTTGGTGGCGATGGTCACCGCACCGGGCATGCCGGCGTTGGCGATGATGGTGGCTTCGCGATCATGCTGCTTGGCGTTGAGCACTTCGTGGTGCACGCCGGCCTTGCGCAGGTGCTCGGACAGCATCTCCGAGGTTTCGATCGACGTGGTACCCACCAGCACCGGCTGGCCGCGCTCGTTGCAGGCCTGGATGTCGGCCAGCACGGCGTTGAACTTGCCGGTACGGTTGAGGAACACCTGGTCCGAACCGTCCTTGCGGATGGTCGGGCGGTTGGTCGGGATCACCACCACTTCCAGGTTGTAGATGCTCTGGAATTCGTAGGCTTCCGTATCGGCCGTACCGGTCATGCCGGACAGCTTCTTGTACATGCGGAACAGGTTCTGGAAGGTGATGCTTGCCAGGGTCTGGTTCTCGCGCTGGACCGGCACGCCTTCCTTCGCTTCCACCGCCTGGTGCAGGCCGTCGGACCAGCGGCGGCCGGCCAGGGTACGGCCGGTGAATTCGTCCACGATCACCACTTCACCGTCGCGCACGATGTAATCCACGTCGCGCTGGTAGATGGCATGCGCGCGCAGGGCGGCATTGAGGTGATGGACCACGGTCAGGTTCTGCGCGGCGTACAGGCCTTCGGTCTCGGCATTGAGGATGCCCGCTTCCACCAGCAGCGCCTCGGCGTGCTCCATGCCCGCTTCGGACAGGTGCACCTGCTTGCCCTTCTCGTCGACCCAGAAATCGCCTTCGCCGTCTTCGGCTTCCTGCTTGATCAGGCCCGGAACCACGCGGTTGACCCGGATGTACAGCTCCGGGGAATCGTCGGCCGGACCGGAGATGATCAGCGGGGTACGCGCTTCGTCGATCAGGATGGAGTCGACTTCGTCGACGATGGCGTAGTGCAGGCCGCGCTGGTAGCGGTCCGCGCGCGACAGCGCCATGTTGTCGCGCAGGTAGTCGAAACCGAATTCGTTGTTGGTGCCGTAGGTGATGTCGCTGGCGTAGGCCTCGCGCTTGTCACCGTGCGGCATGCCCGGGTAGACCACGCCCACGCTCAGGCCCAGCCAGTTGTACAGCTTGCCCATCTGCGCCGAGTCACGGCGAGCCAGGTAGTCGTTCACGGTGACCACGTGGACGCCCTTGCCTTCCAGCGCGTTGAGGTACACCGGCAGCGTCGCCACCAGGGTCTTGCCTTCACCGGTGCGCATTTCCGCGATCTTGCCCAGGTGCAGCACCATGCCGCCGATCAGCTGCACGTCGTAGTGGCGCATGCCCAGCACGCGGCGGCTGGCCTCGCGGCAGACCGCGAAGGCTTCCGGCAGCACCTTGTCCAGGGCTTCACCGTCAGCAATGCGCTGCTTGAACTCCGGGGTCTTGGCCTTGAGCTGCTCGTCGGAGAGCTTTTCGATTTCCGGCTCCAACGCATTGACCTTGGCGACGATGCGGTTGAGCTGGCGCAGCTGTCGTTCATTACGACTGCCGAAGACGCGGGTAAGCAGGCTGTTGATCATTGAAGGAACCGGTTGGAATGAGACGCCCCAACGGCCACGCCCTCCCCGGGGGATGCGTCGGCCGCAAACGAAACAGGGCGCACTGCGCCCTGTCTATGGCAATACCCATTGTAGCTTGGGTCGGCCGTCAGGGGTTTCAACCCCGTGGCGGCAGTGCCGGCCGCTGGCCGGAAACCGCATTCGGTCACCTCGCAGGCAGTGCCGGCCAGCGGCCGGCACTACCAGACGGGTTCAGCCGCGCGAAACGCGCCCGACCGGGGTATTGCCGCCGTCGCCGAGGAACTTGCGCGGGTTGACCACCTGGCCGCGTTCCCACACCTCGAAGTGCACGTGGGCACCGGTGGAACGGCCGGTGGAGCCGGCTTTGGCCACTTCCTGGCCGGCGCGCACCAGGTCGCCCGGCTTCACCACCAGGCGCGAGTTGTGCGCGTAGCGGGTGACATAGCCGTTGCCGTGGTCCACGTCGACCACGTTGCCGTACCCGCCCTTCACGCCGGCGAAGCTGACCACGCCGTCGGCCACCGACATCACCGGGTCACCGACCTTGGCGTGGAAGTCCATGCCCTTGTGGGTGGCCGCACCGCGACCGAACGGATCGCTGCGGGTGCCGAAGTTGGAGGTGATGTAGGTATTGCGGATCGGCATGCGGCCGGGCACCGCGTTCTGTTCGAGCTGGTGGTCGAACATCAGTGACTCCATCACCGACAACTGGCGGCCTGAAGCAGCAAAGCGCTGCTCCAGCACCTGTAAGTCGGCATTGACCGCGCTGACCGGGATGTCCTGGGTCGGGCCGGGCTCGCCTTCACCGAGGCCGGGGGTCTCGTTGAAGTCGAATTCGCCGTCTTCCAGCTTGCCCATCTGGGTCAGCCGTTCGCCCAGGGCGTTGAGACGGGTGGCCTGCGCCTGCAGTTCACCCATCCGCGCTGCCAGCGCGTTCACCTGGGTCTGGGCGTCTTTCTGGGCCTGCGCCAGCTCGCGTTCCTGCTGGGCGACCTTGGCGTGGAGCCGGGAATCATTGAACATGCTGCCGCCGATGCCGGCACCGAAGCCGATCAGGCAGCCAACCCCCAGCACGCTGCCCAGCAGGGCCCGGGGTGAATCTTCGAAGTAGAAACGCAAACGCGCCAGGGGCGTCTTGGCCTTTCCTTCACGCGTTTTGATTACGATCTTTTTGAATGCCATCAGTGAGTTTTCATGTCTGAGCCGAAATCCAGTGCGCGATCCCCATCCACGCCGAAGCCGGCGCTGGATGCGGTGATGGCGGACAAAGCCGGTAACCCGCTGCGCCGAGCCTTGTGGCTGGACGCACTGGACCGTCAATTGCGCCCCCATTTACCGCCTGCACTGGCCACCCGTTGCCGGCTGGCGAATGTAAACGGCGAGCACCTCGTTTTTCTCGTCGATTCCCCCGTGTGGCACGCCAAGTTGAGGCTTGCCGAAGCACAGTTGATCGACGCGGCCCGGTCCATCGGGCTGAAGGTCACCAAGGTGACCGTCAAAACTGCGGCTGCCCCTCCTCCACGCTCCCCAGCGATCGATAACAGGAATGGCCCCCACGCAGTTTCAGCCGCCACGCACAAAGGGCTACGCGACGCGTTGGCCTGCCTGAAGGACATGGATTTCACCAAATCCTGAAGGCATCGGGGCATCCGGCCCCTTCCCCGACGCGTCACGAGCACGTGAACTTGTCAGGGAACCGGCCAGCATCGTAGCCGTGGAACGTCGCCCAGTCGTTAGTCTTTTATTAAAATTGCGTTAAATTCAGCAAGAACCTCGATCAGGTTCACAATTCCGTGACCTGTGCACGTCCACGGTTCATTGACATCAAGATCACCCCGCGGTGACCCTGAAAACGCAAAACGGCGCCCTGGGCGCCGTCTGTTTTCAATGAAATCAATGCGATACCGGGCAGGTAGAGCCACCCCATGGGTGGCTGCCACGTAAAGCCCAGATCAGGCGTAAGCCGGCACCCCATAAACCACCGGAGCCGTAGCGGCCGCGGCGTCATAGCTCACCCACTCCCACGCCGTGGCGTCGGCCATCAGCGCGCGCACCAGCTTGTTGTTGAGGGCATGGCCGGACTTGAAGCCTTCGTAGGCCCCCAGCACCTGGCCACCGGCCAGGTACAGGTCGCCGATCGCGTCGAGGATCTTGTGGCGCACGAACTCGTCGGCGTAGCGCAGGCCGTCGTCGTTGAGCACGCGGAATTCGTCGAGCACGATGGCGTTGTCCATCGAGCCGCCCAGGCCCAGGTTGCGCTCGCGCATGTACTCCAGGTCACGCATGAACCCGAAGGTGCGCGCGCGGGAGATTTCCTTGGTGTAGGCGGCCGTGGAGAACTCGATCTCGGCGCGCGACTGCTTGGCCGGGATCATCGGATGATCGAACTGGATGGTGAAACCGAGCTTGTAGCCCTCGTAGGGCTCGAAGCGGGCGACCTTGTCGCCTTCGGTCACTTCCACCGTCTTGAGAATGCGGATGAAGCGCTTGGGGGCGTCCTGTTCGGCGATGCCCGCCGATTGCAGCAGGAACACGAATGGCCCGGAGGAACCATCCATGATCGGCAGTTCGGCCGAGGACAGCTCCACGATGATGTTGTCCACGCCCAGGCCGGCCAGGGCCGACATCAGGTGTTCGACGGTCTGGATCTTGGCCTCGTGGTAGGTCAGCCCGGTGCACAGGGTGACTTCGGTGACCAGGTCCGCGCGTGCGGGCACTTCCACGACCGGCTCCAGATCGACCCGACGGAACACGATGCCATGGTTGACCGGGGCCGGGCGCAGGGTCATGTAGACCTTGTCACCGCTGTGCAGGCCAACGCCGGTGGCGCGGATCGTGTTCTTGAGGGTGCGTTGCGGAATCATGGGGAGCAGGACCGGGAGAGCGCGCAGTCAGCGCGACGGTGACAAACAAGAATAACACGCAGTACCACCACCCCTTTCTGAACCGAAAGACGGGCGGCAGACTGCCGGGCCACTCCGGGCCCGGCAGCAAGGGACATGGAGGCGCCTACCGGGGAGGACAAGGCCCCGGCATGCAGTCCTCAGTCCGCCTGGCGGCGCAGGAACGCCGGGATGTCCAGGTAATCGTTGGGCAGTTCAGCAGCCGCCGGGCCGGACGACGACGGAGCCGACGACGCCGGGGTATCGGCGCTCGGACGACGCAGGCCCATGCCCATGCCCATCCCGCCGACCGCCTTGGAGACCGCATCACCGCCGGTGTCGAACTCGCCGAACTCCGGCTGGCCGGTGGTGGCGTTGCGGACCAGCTTGATCGGTGCGCGCTCGCCCGGACGCTGGGTCTTGGACGCCACGACACGGTTCAGGCCGGTGGCCACCACGGTCACGCGGACTTCGTCCTGCATGTCCGGGTCCAGCACCGTACCCACGACCACGGTGGCATCTTCGGAGGCGAAGCCATCGATGGTGCGGCCGATCTCGTCGAACTCGGCCATGGTGAAGTCGGCGCCGGCGGTGATGTTGACCAGGATGCCGTTGGCACCAGCCAGGTTCACATCGTCCAGCAGCGGGTTCTGGATGGCGGCTTCGGCAGCGGCCTGGGCGCGGTCATCGCCACGTGCGGTGCCGGTACCCATCATTGCCAGGCCCATTTCGGACATGACGGTGCGCACGTCGGCGAAGTCGACGTTGATCAGGCCCGGACGCACGATCAGGTCGGCGATGCCCTGCACGGCGCCCTGCAGCACGTCGTTGGCGGCGCGGAAGGCCTGGATCATGGTGGCGTTGCGGCCCAGCACGGTGATCAGCTTTTCGTTGGGAATGGTGATCAGCGAATCGCAATGCTGGCTCAGTTCCTCGATGCCCTTCAGCGCGACCTGCATGCGGCGACGGCCTTCGAACGGGAACGGCTTGGTGACCACGGCGACGGTCAGGATGCCCATCTCCTTGGCCAGCTGTGCCACCACCGGTGCTGCACCGGTGCCGGTGCCGCCGCCCATGCCGGCGGTGATGAACACCATGTCCGCACCCTGCAGCGCGTCCATGATGCGTTCGCGGTCTTCCAGCGCGGCCTGGCGGCCGACTTCCGGGTTCGCGCCTGCGCCCAGGCCCTTGGTGACGTTGGTACCCAGCTGCAGCTGCAGCTTGGCACCGCAATTCTTGATGGCCTGCGAGTCGGTGTTGGCGGTGATGAATTCCACGCCGTCCACACTGGTGCTGACCATGTGCGCCACGGCGTTACCGCCGCCGCCGCCCACGCCGATCACCTTGATCACCGCATTGGGTGCCATCTTTTCAATCAGTTCGAAATGCGCCATGTCCGTGTCCTCGTTGTATCCGCTTTCGGTGGCATGGGCGGTCAGGCCTCCTGCCTTTCGCGCGTCATGTTGCCGTTGCGGCTGTGTGGGTTGTGTGTTGCCGGTGCTGCCGTGTTGCGGTGGTGCGTTGCGTTGCAGTGGTGCGGGGGTGCAGGTGATGCAGCCGACCAACGGTCGGCTCTACCGCGGGCCGCGTCAGAATTCGCCGCGGAACCAGGTTTTGAGTTTTTTGAACATGCTGCCCGCGCGCCCGGTGGGCAGCGACGGACGGCGCGGGTGTTCGATCTGGCTGCCCATCAGCAGCAGGCCAACGCCGGTGGCGTGCACCGGATTGCCCACCACTTCGCCCAGGCCGGTGACGTGCTGCGGAATGCCCACGCGCACCGGCATCTGCAGCATTTCCTCGGCCAGTTCGACCACGCCTTCCATCTTCGAGGCACCGCCGGTGAGCACCATGCCGGCGCGCACCAGTTCCTCGAAACCGGAGCGACGCAGTTCGGCCTGCACCATCTCGAAAATTTCTTCATAGCGGCCCTGCACGGCCTGGGCCAGGGCGTGGCGCGGCATCCGGCGCGGCGGACGATCGCCGACGCTGGGTACCTGGATGCTTTCCTCGGCGGTGGCCAGCTGGGCCAGCGCGCAGGCGTAACGCACCTTGATCTGCTCCGCTTCCGGGGTGGGCGTGCGCAGCATGTGGGCGATGTCGTTGGTGACGTGGTCACCGGCGATCGGCAGCGAGGCGGTATGGCAGATCGCGCCCTGCACGAACACGGCCAGGTCGGTGGTGCCGGCGCCCATGTCGACCAGCACCACGCCGAGCTCGCGCTCGTCGGCGGTGAGCACCGCGACGCTGGAGGCCAGCGAAGACAGCACCAGGTCGTCCACCTGCAGGCCGCAGCGCTGCACGCACTTGGAGATGTTGGCCGCGGCCGACTGCGCGCACACCACCAGGTGCGCATGCACCTCCAGGCGCACGCCGGTCATGCCGACCGGGTTGCGGATGCCTTCCTGCGAATCGTCCAGCACGTATTCGCGCGGGATCGCATGCAGGATCTTCTGGTCGGCCGGGATCGCCACCGCCTTGGCCGCGTCGAGTACCCGGTCCAGGTCGCCCCAGGTCACTTCACCGTCGCGGATCGGCACGATGCCGGGGGAGTTCTTGCACTGCACGTGGTTGCCCGAGATCGAGGCATACACCGAGCGGATCTCGCAGCCGGCCATCAGCTCGGCCTCTTCCACCGCGCGCTGGATCGACTGCACGGTGGATTCGATGTCCACCACCACGCCGCGCTTGAGCCCGCGCGATTCGTGCGAGCCGATGCCGATGACCTCGATCGGATTGCCCGGCGAATACTCGCCGACCAGCGCCACCACCTTGGAGGTGCCGATATCCAGGCCAACGATCAGTGATTTGTCACCCTTGCGATTCATGTCCTGTCCTGCGCCGGCTTTGGCGCGGTTGCGGCCGGGGTACCCCAGCTCAGCGTGAAACCATTGGTATATCGGAGGTCGGCGCGTTCGATCGGCGCCGCTTGGTTGCTCAGCTGCGGCAGCACGCGCACGAAACGCTGCAGGCGCGAACGTGCGTCATCGCGGCCCACCACCACTTCGGTGCCATTGCTGAGCAGCAGCGACCAGCTGCCACGTGCGTCCATGCTGACCCGCTTGACGTCCACCCCGGCCGGCGCGAACAGCGCCCGTGCATCGTTGTAGAGCGCCACCACTTCCTCGGTCTGGCTATCCGGACCATCCAGGTCGGGCAGTGCCAGGTCCTGCAGCTTCTTGGGCGTCGCAAACAGCTTGCCCTGCTCGGACAGCAGGCGGTCGTTGCCCCAGCGCGCGAACGGTTTGTGCTCGACCAGGCTGATTTCCAGCACGTCGGGCCACTGCTTGCGCACCTGCGCGCTTTCCACCCACGGCAGCTGCTCGATGGCGTCCTGCGCATCCTGCAGCTTGACCGCGAAGAACCCGGCCTTGGCGTACGGCAGCACCACCTGCTGCAGCTGTTCGGCCGGCACCCGCTTGAACTCGGCGTGCACGCGCAGCTTGGCCAACGGCCAGCGTTCGGCACCGACCCAGCCGTTGAGCACCGCCACCACGGGCAGCGCTACGACCGACAGGGCCAGCAACCAGACGAAGATGCGCAGCACCGCGTTCATGCGTGGGCACGCTCCCTGTCCAGGTCCTGCAGGTTGATCGGCAAGGTCTGTTCCAGCACGCGCCAGACCAGTTCCTCGAAGCCGATGCCGGCCTGCGCGGCGGCCTTGGGCACCAGCGAATGACTGGTCATGCCCGGCGCGGTGTTCACTTCCAGCAGGTAGAAGCGGCCGCTGTCGCGGTCGCGCATGACGTCCACCCGGCCCCAGCCGTGGCAGCCGGCGGCCTGGAAGGCAGCCAGCGCGATGCGGCGGATCTCGGCTTCGTCATCGCCGTCCAGGCCGGGGCACAGGTACTGGGTGTCCTCGGCGATGTACTTGGCGTTGTAGTCGTACCACTGGCCCTTGGGCACGATGCGGATCGACGGCAGCGCCTGGTCGCCCAGGATCGCCACGGTGAGCTCGTCGCCCACCACCATCTGTTCCATCAGCAGCTGGCCGTCGTAGCGCGCGGCCAGGGCCACGGCGTCGTCCAGGCCGGCGTCATCGCTGACCCGGCTGATGCCCACGCTGGAGCCTTCGTTGGCCGGCTTGACCACCACCGGCAGGCCGAGCTCTGCGGCGGCGGCGTGCACTTCCACGCCCTCCACCAGCTTGACGTAGCGCGGCGTGGGCAGGCCCAGCGACAACCACACCTGCTTGGTGCGGATCTTGTCCATGCTCAGCGCAGAGCCGAGCACCTTGGAGCCGGTGTACGGCACGCCGAAGGCGTCCATCAGCCCCTGCACGATGCCGTCCTCACCGCCGCCGTTGTGGCCGTGCAGGATGTTGAAGACGCGGTCGAAACGCTTTTCAACCAGCGCCAGCGCCAGCGCCGGGATGCCGTCCACGGCCACCGCGTCGACGCCGCGCGCGCGCAGCGCGGCGATCACGTTGCGGCCCGAGTCGAGCGACACCTCGCGTTCGCTGGAGGTACCGCCCAGCAGCACCGCGACGCGGCCGAACACGGCCGGGTCGGTGACGCGCAGCGACGGGAAGAAGATCGGGTTCATGCTGCCGGGGTCTCCGTGAAGCCTTCGGTTGCGATCAGCTGGGCCACGTGGCCGATATCGCCGGCACCCATCAGCAACAACAGGTCGCCGTCCTGCAGCACGTCGGGCAGCACGTGCGACAGTTCGGCGGTATGACCCACCACGACCGGCTCGCTGCGGCCGCGCGCGCGGATGGCGCGCGCCAGCGAACGCGAGTCGGCGCCCGGGATCGGCGCTTCGCCGGCCGGGTAGACCTCGCTCAGCACCAGCGCATCCACTTCGGACAGCACCGCGGCAAAGGCGTCGAACTGGTCGCGGGTACGGCTGTAGCGGTGCGGCTGGAATGCCACTACCAGGCGCTGGTCCGGCCAGCCGCCACGGGCAGCGGCAAACACCGCCGCCAACTCGCGCGGGTGGTGACCGTAGTCGTCGATCAGGCGTACCCGCGCACCGCTGTGGGTGGTGACGATGCCCAGATCATTGAAGCGGCGGCCGATGCCGGCAAAGCTCTCCAGCGCGCGGGCGATGGCGTCCGGGGCGACGCCCAGCTGCCAGCCCACGGCGGCGGCGGCCAACGCGTTGAGCACGTTGTGCGCACCCGGCAGGGCCAGCGTGACCGGGTAGCTGCTGCCTTCGGGCAGGCGCAGGGTGAAGCGCATGCGCGGGCCGTCCTGGACCACGTCCTCGGCGCGCACGTCGGCGTTGCTGCTCATGCCGTAGCTCATGACATGGCGCGGCGTCTGCGCAGCCAATGCGGCCACTTCCGGATCGTCGATGCACAGCACCGCCAGGCCGTAGAACGGCAGGCGCTGCAGGAATTCGGCGAAGGCGGCCTGGACGCGGGCGAAATCGTTGCCGTAGTTTTCCAGGTGGTCCGAATCGATGTTGGTGATCACCGAGACCAGCGGGTTCAGCCGCAGGAAGCTGCCATCGCTTTCGTCGGCTTCGGCCACCAGCCACTGGCCGCTGCCGAGCTTGGCGTTCGCGCCGGCCGCCAGCAACTGGCCGCCGATCACGAAGGTCGGGTCCAGCCCGCCTTCGCTCAGCACCGCCGCGGTCAGGCTGGTGGTGGTGGTCTTGCCGTGGGTGCCGGCCACCGCGATGCCGCGGCGGAAGCGCATCAGCTCGGCCAGCATCGCCGCGCGCGGCATGATCGGAATGCGCTGGCTGCGCGCTTCCATCAGCTCGGGGTTGTCGTCGCGGATCGCGCTGGACACCACCACGCAATCGGTGCCCAGCACGTTGGCGGCCGAATGGCCGCGCATCACGCGCGCGCCCAGGCTGGCCAGGCGGCGGGTGGCGGTGTTGTCGGCGTTGTCCGACCCGGACACTTCATAGCCCAGGGTCAGCATCACTTCGGCGATGCCGCTCATGCCGGTGCCGCCGATGCCGACGAAGTGCACGCGCGGGAAGGCGCGCACCAGGTCGTTGGTGTCGTGCAGGCGGCGGATCATGCGCGGCCCCGCGTCGGGCAGGCGCGATGGCGCGTGGCGGTCTTCATTTGGATTCCTCGAGGATGATGTCGGCGATGCGCTCTGCGGCATCGACCTTGGCCAGGGCACGCGCGGCATTGGCCATCTGCATGCGACGGGCGGAATTTTCGGACAAATCGCGCAGCACGCCTTCCAGGTGCGTGGCCAGCGTTTCATCCTGCTTCAGCAACACGGCCGCGCCACGGTCGACCAGGTACTCCGCGTTGCGGGTCTGGTGGTCATCCACGGCAGCGGCGAAGGGCACCAGCACGCTGCCCACGCCCACCGCGCACAGCTCGGCCAGGGTCGAGGCGCCGGCACGGCACACCACCAGATCGGCCCAGGCGAATGCCTCGGCCATGTCGGCAATGAACGCATCCACGCGCGCGGTGACACCGGCGGCCTGGTAAGCGCTGACGGCTTCGGCATGCAGCTTCTCGCCGCTCTGGTGGCGCACGTCGATGGCGACAGCGCTGCCCAGTGCGGCCAGCGCCTTCGGCACGGCGTTGTTGAGCACGCGCGCGCCCTGACTGCCGCCGAGCACCAGCAGGCGCAGCGGCCCCTGGCGGTTGGCCAGGCGCACGTCGGGCGGCGTGATCGCGGCGATCTCGGCACGTACCGGGTTGCCCACGGCTTCTTCGCGCTGGGCGAAGCTGCCCGGGAAGCCGGTCAGCACGCGGCGCGCGAAGCGCGACAGCACGCGGTTGGTCAGGCCCGGCGCCCGGTTCTGCTCGTGCACCAGCAGCGGCAGCCCGTGCAGGCGCGCGGCCAGGCCACCGGGACCGGACGCAAAGCCGCCAAAGGACACCACCGCACGCGGCTGGCGGTCGCGGATCAGGAAGCCGGCCGCGCGCACCGCGCGCAGCAGGCGGCCCGGCGCGCCGAGCAGGGCCAGCTTGCCCTTGCCGCGCAGGCCGCTGATGGCCAGCGTGTCGATGTGGATGTCGTGCTGCGGCACCAGGCGCGTTTCCATGCCGCCGTCGCTGCCCAGCCAGGTCACCGGAATGCCGCGCGCACGCAGCACCTTGGCCACGGCCAGGCCGGGGAAGATGTGGCCGCCGGTGCCGCCGGCCATGATCATCACCGGGCGCTCGGAGGAAGCGGGTTGGGTGTTCATCCCATCCTCCCCAACGTCGGTTCGATGCGCTGCTGCATGCGGCTGGTGCCACGCGAGGCGCTGTCACGCGGCAGGCCATCACGCGGGCTGCCGTCATGGGCCTTGGTGTCCTGCATGGCGGCGGCCACGGACGAGGCACTGGCGCCCCTGCCCGGCTCGGGGTCCATCGGTTCGTCGCCTTCGGCCGCGCCCATGCGCACCGCCTGGCGGCGCTCGGCGCGATCCAGTTCATAGGACACGCGCAGCAGCAGCCCCATCGCCACGCAGGTCATCAGCACGCTGGAGCCACCGGAGGAAATCAGCGGCAGGGTCAGGCCCTTGGTCGGCAGGATGCCCAGGTTGACCCCGATCGAGACGAAGCTCTGCATGCTGATCCACAGGCCGATGCCGAAGGCGATGTAGCCGGAGAAGTGGCGCTTCATTTCCACGCAGCGCATGCCCAGCCAGAAGGTGCGACCCACCAGCAGTGCGTACAGCGCGATGATCAGGCAGGTGCCGATGAAGCCCAGCTCCTCGGCGGTGACCGAGAAGATGAAGTCGGTATGCGCTTCGGGCAGGTAGTACAGCTTCTGCACCGAGTTGCCCAGGCCCACGCCGGTCCACTCGCCGCGGCCCACGGCCATCAGCGCGTTGGACAGCTGGTAGCCGTCGCCCTGCTGGTCGGCCCACGGGTCCAGGAAGGAGGTGATGCGGCGCATGCGGTAGGGTTCGATGATCGCCAGCGCGCTCATGCCCACCATGCCGATGATCACCGGCATGGACATGCGCGGCATGTTGACCCCGCCCAGCACCAGCATGCCGGCGGTGATGGCCAGCAGCAGCGTGGACGACCCGAAGTCGGGCTGCAGCAGCAGCAGCACCACCAGCGCACCGGCCACGCCGAGCGGCTTGAGCATCGCCGGCCAGGTGGCGTTGACCTCGTCGCGGAAGCGCACCAGGTAGCTGGACAGCCACACGATGTAGAGCACCTTGACCGCTTCGACCGTCTGGAACTTGGAGATGCCCAGGTTGATCCAGCGCCGGGCGCCGTTGACGCTGCTGCCCAGGCCGGGCACGAACACCACCACCAGCAGCGCGAAGCAGCCCAGCAGCAGCACCTGGTTGTACTGCTCGATGCTCTTGAGCTCGGTGCGCATGGCGATGCCCGCCAGCACGATGCCGATGGCCAGGAAGATCAGGTGGCGGTTGAGGTAGTAGAACGGACTGCTCATCAAGGCGATCGAGCTCGACGCGACCATCACCACGCCCAGCCCGGTGAGCGCGATGATCGCGCCCAGCAGCCACTTGTCGAAGTGACCTCCGATGGCTTCAAGGCGGGTTGCCTGGCGCGACAGGTCGTTCATCAGCGGACCTTCAACGTGGCCAGGCCGATCAGCACCAGCACCACCGAGATGATCCAGAAGCGCACGATCACGCGCGGCTCCGGCCAGCCCTTCAGTTCGAAGTGGTGGTGGATGGGCGCCATCTTGAACACGCGCTTGCCGGTCAGCTTGAATGAGGCGACCTGGATCATCACCGACAGCGTTTCAATCACGAACACGCCGCCCATGATCACCAGCACCAGCTCCTGGCGGGTGATCACGGCGATGGTGCCCAGCACCGCACCCAGCGCCAGCGCGCCGATGTCGCCCATGAACACCATGGCCGGGTAGGTGTTGAACCACAGGAAGCCCAGGCCCGCACCGGCAATGGCCGCGCAGATGATGACCAGTTCACCGGCCCCGGGAATCTGCGGAATCTGCAGGTAGTTGGAGAACACCACGTTGCCCGAGGCATAGGCGAACACGCCCAGCGCGCATGCCACCAGTACGGTCGGCATGATCGCCAGGCCGTCCAGGCCGTCGGTCAGGTTCACCGCGTTGGAGAAGCCGACGATCCAGAAGTAGGCAATGGCCACGAAGCTGATCCCGGCCAGCGGCAGCGCCACCGACTTGAACATCGGGATGTAGAAGGTCAGCGCGGCGGGGACGTCAGCGGTGTAGAACAGGAACAGGCCGGCGGCCAGGCCGAAGATGGACTGCAGCAGGTACTTCCAGCGCGACTTCAGGCCGTTCGGGTCGCGCCGCACGATCTTGATCCAGTCGTCGTACCAGCCGATCGCGCCGAAGCACAGCATCACCGCCAGCACCACCCACACGTAGCGGTTGCGCAGGTCGGCCCACAGCAGCACCGACAAGGTGATGGTGAGCAGGATCAGCGAGCCACCCATGGTCGGCGTGCCGGCCTTGGAGAAGTGGGTCTGCGGGCCGTCCTTGCGGATCGGCTGGCCGCCCTTGAACTGGGCCAGCTTGCGGATCATCGCCGGGCCCAGCCACAGCGACAGGAACAGCGCGGTCAACGCGGCAAGAATGCCGCGCAGCGTCAGATAGCCGAACAGCCCGAACAGGCTCTCCAATTGCTGCAACCATCGGGCCAGTTCAAGCAACATGGGGGGTTTCCTCTCCTCGCGCCAACAGCGCTTTCACAATTTTGTCCATGGCGCTGCCGCGCGAGCCCTTGACCAGGCAGCGCACGCCAGCATGCAGGTCGGAGGCAAGCGCGGCGGCCAGCGTGTCGTGGTCCTGGAAGTGCCGGCCGCCGTCGCCGAAGGCGCTCGATGCGGCGGCGCTCAGCGGCCCCAGCGTGTACAGGCGCTTGATCCCGGCATCGCGTGCGCGGCGACCGGCCTGGGCATGCAGCGCCTGCCCGTCCGGGCCCAGTTCGCGCATGTCGCCCAGCACCAGCCAGCCTTCATCCTTGCCGCCGGCCAGCGCGTCGATCGCCGCGGCCAGCGAGCCGGGGTTGGCGTTGTAACTGTCATCGATCAGCACCGCGCCGTTGGGCAGCTGGTGCGCAACCTGGCGGCCCGGCACCGGTTCGGCGCGGGCCAGGCCCAGCGCGATCTGGTCCAGGCCGATGCCGGCGGCCAGCGCCAGCGAGGCGGCGGCCAACGCGTTGCTGATGTTGTGGCGCCCCGGCAGGGCCAGCGCGATTTCCACGCTCCCTGTCGGACTCGTGAGCAGGAACTGGCTGCCGGTGGCGCTCGGGCGGATCGCCAGCGCGCTCACGTCGGCGCTGTGGTCCAGGCCGTAGCGCAGCACGCGGCAGCGCGGCGGCTGGCCCACGATGTGCTGCTCGAACCAGATGCCGAAGGCGTCGTCGGCGTTGATCACCGCCACGCCATCGGCCGGCAGCGCTGCGTAGATCGCACCCTTGGTGGTGGCCACGCCCTGCAGGCTGCCCATCCGCTCCAGGTGGGCCGGGGCGATGTTGTTCACCAGCGCGTACCGCGGGCGCACGATGTCGGTCAGGTAGGCGATGTCGCCCGGCTTGCCGGCGCCCATCTCGTAGACGGCGAAATCGGCGTCTTCGGGGGCATCCAGCACCGCCAGCGGCAGGCCGATCTCGTTGTTGAGATTGCCCGGGTTGGCGTACACCACCTTGTGTTCTTCGCGTGCCACCTGCTGCAGGATCGCCAGCAGCAGCGTCTTGACGCTGGTCTTGCCGTTGCTGCCGGTGATGGCGAACACACCGGCGGCGCGGTCGCGCTGCATTCCGTGGGCAATGCGGCCCAGCGCGTGCTGGGTGTCGGCGACCAGGATCTGCGGCAGCGCCACGTCCAACAGGCGCTCGACCAGCATCGCCGAGGCTCCGCGCGCGACGGCATCGGCGGCGAAATCATGGCCGTCGAAGCGGTCGCCACGCAGCGCCACGTACAGGCTGCCCGGGGCAAGCGTGCGGGTGTCCTTGCTGATGGCGTCGATGGCGGTGTCGTCGCCATGGATCTCGCCACCGGCCCAATGCGCGATCAGCGACAGCGGGGTGCGCTTCATTCTGCGACCTCCTGCGCGGCACGCGCGGCCAGCACGCGGCCCGCCACCTCGGTGTCGTCGAAGACGTGCCGGATACCGTGCACTTCCTGGTAGGGCTCGTGGCCCTTGCCGGCAATCAGCACGATGTCGCCGGCACCGGCCAGGCCGATCGCCGTGGCGATGGCGGCGGCGCGGTCGCGCTGCACGATGGCGGCGGCGGGATTGGCCAGTCCGGCCACGATGTCGGCCACGATCACGTCGCCGTCTTCGCCGCGCGGATTGTCGTCGGTGACGATCACCACGGTGGCGCCGCGCTCGGCAATGGCGGCCATCTGCGGCCGTTTGCCGGTATCACGCTCGCCGCCGCAGCCGAACACGCAGACCAGGCGCCCGGCCAGGTGGTCGTGCAGGCTGGCCAGCGCCTGTTCCAGCGCGTCGGGGGTGTGGGCATAGTCGACCACCACGGTGGGCAGGCCGTGCTCGCCGCCGAGCCGGTTCATGCGCCCGGCAATCGGCTGCAGCTGCGACAGCAGCGCGGCGATGTCCGCCGGCGCATTGTCCAGCGCATACAGGGCGCCGGCCACGGCCAGCAGGTTGTCCACATTGAAGCGACCCAGCAGCGGCGACTGCACCGGGTAGCGCGCGCCATCGACCACCAGATCGAAGGCGATGCCGCGGCCATCCAGCATCAGCGAATCGGCGCGCAGCGTTGCCTGCTGTGCACCGCGCGAGCTCAGCCCGATCTGGCGTACCGAGGCATCGACAGTGCGCAGCAGTTCGCTGCCGAAGCTGTCGTCCAGGTTGACCACCGCGGCCTTGAGGCCATCGCGGTGGAACAGCTTGGCCTTGGCCGCGCCGTACTGCGCCATGTCGCCGTGGTAATCGAGATGATCGCGGGTGAGGTTGGTGAACACCGCCACGTCATAGTGCACGGCATCCACGCGGCCCTGGTCCAGCGCGTGCGAGCTGACTTCCATCGCCACCGCGCGTGCGCCGTCGTCGCGCAGCTGCGCCAGCACTTCATGCATCTGCAAAACCAGCGGCGTGGTGAAGCCGGTCGGCACCACGTGGCCATACAGGCCCACGCCCAGCGTGCCGATACTGCCACTGGCGGTGCCGAGCAGGTGCCAGGCCTGGGCCAGCAGCTGCACGGTGGAGGTTTTGCCGTTGGTGCCGGTCACGCCCACCATCGTCATCGCACGCGACGGATGGCCGTGGAACTGGTCGGCCATCGCGCCCATGCGCGTACGCAGGCCGGGCACGGCGATGGCGTCGGCCGGGGCCGGCAGCTCGGCCGGTGCTGGCGGCTCGAACAGGATCGCGCCGGCGCCATTGGCCTGCGCCTGTGCGACGAAGCCCAGGCCATGCGCGCCGAAGCCGGCGATCGCCACGAAGGCATTGCCCGGGCGCACGGCGCGGCTGTCCAGCACCAGGCCGGTGATGGACGGGTCGTGGCTCAGCACCACATCGGGAATCAACTGCGAAAGCAACATCGTCTGGCTCATTGGGTGCCTCCCTGCGCGGGCGGCACCGTGGCGTGCGCGCTGGGCAGCGCGGCATCGAATTCGGCGGCGGCATCCGGGGCGATCACCGTTTCCGGCGGCGGCACCGGCAACGACGAGGCGGTATGCCCCAGCTTTCCGGACTGCTGGGCGGCCAGCCACGACTCGATGTCGTCCGGCGGCACGTCCATCAGGCGCAGCGCGCCTTCCATCACGTTGTGGAACACCGGCGCCGACACCAGGCCGCCGTAGTACTTGCCGGCCTGCGGGTCGTTGATCACGATCACCGTGGCAAAGCGCGGGTTGGTCGCCGGCACCACGCCGGCGAACAGGGCGTTGTAATGCCCGCGCTCATAGCCGCCGGGGCCGGCCTTGCGTGCGGTACCGGTCTTGCCGGCTACGTGGTAACCCAGCACCGCCGCCTGCTTGGCGCCGCCCTGGGTGACCACGGTTTCCATCATCGCCACCACCTGCTTGGCGATGTTCTCGTCAATGATCTGCTTGCCTTCGTTGCGCTGGCCCTTGACGAAGGTCGGCGCGATCAGACGGCCGCCGTTGCCCAGCGCCGAGTAAGCGGTAGCGATCTGCAACGGGGTGACATTCAGGCCGTAGCCGTAGGACATCGTGGTCTTGGACGAACCGCTCCAGCGCGCCGGGCGCGGCAGCACGCCAGCCGATTCACCGGGAAAACCACTGTGCGGGGCAACGCCATAGCCGAAGCTGTGGACGTGGTCGTAGAACACCTGATCGGGCATCTTGGCCGCGATCTTGGCCGCGCCGATGTTCGAGCTGCGGGTGATCACGCCGGTGACGTTGAGCACGCCGTTGTTGCGCGGCACGTCCTTGATGGTGAACCGGCCCACGGCCATGTAGCCCGGGTTGGTGTCCACCGTGGTGTCCTTGGTGACCACGCCGGACTGCAGCGCCGAGGCGATGGTCAACGGCTTCATGGTCGAGCCGGGCTCGACCAGGTCGGTCACCGCGCGGTTGCGGCGGGTGTCCGGGGCGGCGCCGCCGACCGAATTGGGGTTGTAGGTGGGCAGGTTGACCATGGCCAGCACTTCGCCGGTGGCCACGTCCATGATCACCATCGAGCCGCCGGCCGCCTTATTGGCGATCAGCGCGTTGCGCAGTTCCTTGAAGGCCAGGAACTGGATGCGGCGGTCGATGCTGAGGGTGAGGTCCTTGCCCGGCTCGGCGGCGCGCAGCAGATCGCTCTCCACCGTGTCGCCCTTGCGGTTGCGGATCACCCGCTTGGCGCCGGCCTTGCCGCGCAGCCATTCGTCGAAGGCCAGCTCCAGCCCTTCCTGGCCGCGGTCGTCGATGTTGGTGAAGCCCAGCACGTGCGCCATCGCCTCACCCTGCGGGTAGAAGCGGCGGAACTCGCGCTGCGAGGCCACGCCCGGGATCTTCAGCGCCACCACTTTCTCCGCGTCGTCCGGGTTGATCCGGCGGCGCAGGTACATGAATTCCTTGTCCGACTTCTGCGACAGCTTGGAGGTCAGCTCGTCCAGCGGCATGCCCAGCGCGGTGGCCAGCTCCGGAATGCGGTCGGGCGAGCGCAGCAGTTCCTGCGGGTTGACCCAGATCGAGGCGACCGGGGTGGACACCGCCACCGGCTCGCCGTTGCGGTCGGTGATCATGCCGCGCGAGGTGTTGATCGGCAGCTCGCGCAGGTACCGGGCTTCGCCCTGGCGCTGGTAGAAATCGCTGTTGATGATCTGCACGTAGGCGGCACGGCCGACCAGCGAGACCGAGCACAGCCCAAGCGCCAGACCCACCCACTTCAGGCGCTGGCGCAGGTTGAAACTGTTGCGGGTGCGGTTGCGACCGGATTTGTTCATGGCCGGATCACCACCACGTCGGCCGCTTCCGGGAACTTCATGCCCAGCTTCTCGCGGGCCACCCGGTCAACCCGGGTCGCCTCGGCCAGGGTCGCCTGCTCCAGCTGCAGGCGGCCGAATTCGATATTGAGCTCATCGCGCGCACGCTCGACCTTGGACAGCTCGATGAAGGTCTGGCGGTGGCGGTGGCGCATGAACACCACCCCGATCGCCGAGGCGACGGTGCAGGCCAGCAGCACGATGAGCAGCAGGCGACTCACCCGGCCACCTCGCGCTTTTCGGCCACGCGCAGCACGGCACTGCGCGAGCGCGGGTTGACCGCCAGCTCGTCGTCCTCGGCCTTGATGGCGCCGCCGTGCAGGTCCAGGGTCGGCACGAACGCGGCCAGCTCGGGCAGCCGGCGATTGCTCGGCGGGGCCTTGGCATGGCGGTTCATGAACTGCTTGACGATGCGGTCTTCCAGCGAATGGAAGCTGATCACCGCCAGCCGGCCACCCGGCTTGAGCCGCGCCATCGCCGCATCCAGGCCCGCTTCAAGGTCGGCCAGTTCGCGGTTGATGTGGATGCGGATGGCCTGGAAGCTGCGCGTGGCCGGGTGGATCTTGTCCTTGCCACGCGGCATCACCGAGGCGATCAGCTCGGCCAGTTCGGCGGTGCGGGTGAAGGGCTGCTTGTCGCGGCGGGCCACGATGGCCTTGGCGATGCGGCGGCCCTGGCGCTCTTCGCCGTAGGTCCACAGCACGTCCATCAGCTCGCGCTCTTCAACACGGTTGAGCCACTGCGCCGCGCTTTCGCCGCTGTCCGGGTCCATGCGCATGTCCAGCGGGCCGTCCTTGCCGAAGCTGAAACCACGCTCGGCCACGTCCAGCTGCGGCGAGGACACGCCCAGGTCGAACAGCACCCCGTCCAGGCCGTCGGCGGCGGCGTCCCAATGCAGCAGGTCGGCGAAGCTGCCCCGGAAGATCGAGACGCGCGGGTCCGGCGCGAAATCGCGCTCGGCTACCGCAATCGCTTCGGGATCCTTGTCCATGACCAGCAGCCGGCCTCCGGGACCGAGTTGCTCGAGCACGCCGCGGGCGTGACCGCCACGACCAAACGTGCCATCGAGATACGTACCGTTTTCGATCACCCTCAGGCCGTCCAGGACCTGTGTGTACAGAACCGGCAGGTGCCCCGCCGGCGACTGCGACACCGGAAGGTGACCGGTCTGCGCTGCTCCGCGCATCCGGGCACCCCGGCTCACAACTTCAGGTCGAGCAACCCATCGCCCAGATCCCCGTCAGACAACGTCTGCTGGATCAACGCGCGATGTGCCTGCTCGCTCCACAATTCGAATTTGTCGCCCATGCCGAGCAGAACCGCCTTCTTTTCAATGCCAACGGCACCGCGGTGGCTGGCAGGAATACTGATGCGGCCGTTGCCGTCCAGCTCCAGATGCGCGGCCGAGCCGACCAGCTTCTGTTGCAGCAGACGCACGACGCGCTGTGTGTTGGGTTTGGCCATGACGTCGTCGCGGACCCGTTCCCACTCGGTTTCGGCATACAGCCACAGGCAGCCGGACTCGAAGGGGTTGTAGGTCAGGACCAGGCGGTTGTTGCTCACACGCGCGACAAGGTCACGATGCGCGGTGGGAACCGCCATGCGTCCTTTATCGTCAACCGTGATGGCCGTCTCGCCCTGAAACACGACGCGTGCACCTTTCCTTCGCCCGGATGAAACATTGAACCACGAAAAACCACAAAAAACCCGGTTTTGCCTCTGTTGCCCACCTTAGCAGTGCCGATTGGGTTGTCAACAACTTTGCGAGCGGGAAATCACTTTGAACATCAAGGGCTTGCAGCAATGTTTAGAGACTTGTTCAAGGCTTATCCACAAGTTGCTGTTTCGTCTCATTTTTTGAGATTGGGGCGAAGTTCAGGCCCGTGTAGAGGGCGTGAAACATAGGCGCGTATTCATGCCAAGGCCCGTCGCCATTGGCCGGGCCTTGCGCAAACCCGGCACAATGCCGGCCATGTGCCTGCTCGCCCTTGCCTGGAAGACCCACCCCCGCTGGCAGCTGCTGATGGCCGGCAACCGCGACGAGTTCCACGCCCGCCCCACCGCCGCGCTGGCGGCCTGGCCGGCGCCCGACCACGGGCTGCTGGCCGGGCGCGACCTGCGCTCGGGCGGCACCTGGGCCGGTGTCGGACCCGGCGGCCGCATGGCGGTGGTGACCAACGTGCGCGACCCGCTCGCCCGCCAGACCGGCCCCTCCCGCGGCGCCCTGGTGGCCGACTACCTGCGTGACGCCGCCCCGGCCGCCCGCTTCGCCGATGGGCTGGCCGCCCGCGCCGCCGACTTCGCCCCGTTCAACCTGCTGCTGGCCGACCGCGACAGCTGCCAGTTCCTGGGCAACCACCCGGCGGGCCGGCAGGCGTTGGCGCCCGGCGTACACGGCATGTCCAACGGGCCGCTGGATGCCCCGTGGCCCAAGACGGAACGCTTGAACGCCGCCCTGCGGGGCTGGATCGCCAGCGGCAGCGACGACCTGGGCCCGCTGTGGGCAGCGCTGGCCGATGAAACCCGGGCCGACGACAGCGCCCTGCCCGACACCGGCATCGGCCTGGAACGCGAGCGCTGGCTGAGCGCGGCGTTCATCCGCAGCCCGGAGTACGGCACCCGCGCCAGCACGCTGATCGCACTGGATGCCAACGGCGAGGGCTTCATCCACGAGCGCCGGTTCGGGCCGGACGGCAGTTGCATCGGTGAGACCCGGCTGGCGGTGGGCGCGGGGGACGCGCCGGCGTTGGCGGCGGCGGTGTTGCCTGCGGCGCCCCTGTAACGCGGCGGATGTGCGAAAATGCGCGCGGCGGAGTCGGCCAGACAGTCGCGTCATCCCTTGCGGATGCCGAGGAAAGTCCGGGCTCCATAGGGCAAGGTGCCAGGTAACGCCTGGGCGGCGCAAGCCGACGGAAAGTGCAACAGAAAGATACCGCCTACGTTTCCTTCGGGAAGCCGGTAAGGGTGAAATGGTGCGGTAAGAGCGCACCGCGAGTCTGGCAACAGACCGGCACGGCAAACCCCACCTGGAGCAAGACCAAATAGGGACCTAATGGCGTGGCCCGCGTCGGGTCCGGGTAGGTTGCTTGAGCGCTGCGGTGACGTAGCGCCTAGAGGAATGACTGTCCACGACAAAACCCGGCTTATCGGCCGGCTCCGCCCTTTCATTGCATTCTGCAATGAAGCCCCACGGTTTGCGGCGCAAACCGTGGGCCCCGGGCGCCACCAGCATCCAATTCCCCGCGGCTGTACGCCGCGCCCCCTTTACTAAAGGGGGCTACATGACGTCATGCAGATGCATGCCCTTGATCGAAGACGGCCCGTAGAGCCGGGCTCTGCCCGGCTGCTGTGAACCGCGCGCCTGCGCGGCGCGCTTGGCTTGCACATCCGGTAGAGCCACCCCATGGGTGGCTGCCTTACGTTTTGGCATCGCGTGCAGCCACCCGTGGGGTGGTTCTACCCCGCCCACGTGGGGCGATCAACTGCCGTACAACGCCTTTCTGGGGGCACCGGTTATCTCGGCGGCGAGCTTGGCTGCGGTCGACGGCGGGAGGTGTTCGCTGAGTTTGGCGTACATGCGGCGGCCTGCGGCCAGCTGGGCCTGCTCGTCGTCGGCGGCGCCCTGCACCATCACCACGAACTCGCCCTTGCGCTGATTGTCGTCGGCTTCCACCTGCTGCAGCAGCGAAGCCAGGGTGCCGTCGAGCACGGTTTCAAACAGCTTGGTCAGTTCGCGCGCCAGCACGGCGGGGCGCTCGGCGCCGAAGGTGGCGACCATGTCGGCCAGCGATTCGGTGATGCGGTGCGAGGATTCGTAGAACACCAGCGTGCGGGTTTCCGCGGCCAGGCCCTGCAGGCGCTCGCGGCGGCCCGAGCCCTTGGCCGGCAGGAAGCCTTCAAAGGTGAAGCGGTCGCTGGGCAGGCCGGCCACGCTCAATGCGGCAATGGCCGCGCAGGCGCCCGGCACCGGGCTCACCCGGATGCCCGCCTCGCGGGCGGCGCGCACCAGCCGGTAGCCCGGGTCGCTCACCAGCGGGGTGCCCGCATCGCTGACCAGCGCCAGCGATTCGCCAGCCTGCAGGCGGGCCACGATGCGCTGCGCCAACGCTTCTTCATTGTGGTCGTGCAGCGCCACCAGCGGTTGCTGGATGCCGAAGTGGGCCAGCAGCTGGCCGCTGCGGCGGGTGTCCTCCGCGCAGATCGCCGCCACCGAGCGCAGCACGTCCTGCGCGCGGGGCGTCAGGTCGGCCAGGTTGCCGATCGGGGTGGCAACGACATACAGCGTGGGGACAGCACTCATCGCAACGTCACTCATGGGTCAAGGGTAGAATCGTACCGTTCCCCGGCCCTGGCCGCTGCCCCCATCGAATGGACCTGATCATGAACAAGCCCGTCGCACGGATGTCCGCCCTGTCGTTGTCGCTGCTGCTGCTTGCCGGCTGCGCCACGACGAGCCTGACCAGCGCGCCCGAATCGCCGGCCCAGGCCCAGGCGCTGGCATTGATCGATCAAGGCAAACCGCGCGATGCCGCCGTGCAGCTGGAAGCGCTGGCCAACACCCTCAAGGGCGCCGCCCGCGCGGCCGCACTGGCCGACGCCGCGTTTGCCTGGCACGAAGCCGGCGACACCGCCCGCGCACGCACCCTGCTGGCACAGATCACCCCGCGCCAGCTCAACGGCGCCAGTCTGCAGCGCTACCACCTCACCAGCGCCGAACTGGCCCTGGCCGACAAGCAACCGGCGCAGGCCCTGGCGCTGCTGAAGGAATCGGCCGACAACGTCGCCCCGCAGCTGCGCACCCGCTGGCAGCTGGCCCGCGCCAACGCGCTGCAGGCCACCGGCGACCTGTTCGGTGCCGCGCAGGAACGCGCCCGCGCGCATGCCGCGCTCACCGGCCAGGCCCGCATCGACAACCAGCAGGCCATCGCCAGCGTGCTGGGCACGCTCGACGATGCCACCCTGCGCGCCCGTGCCGCCGCGCTGCCTGCCAACGAGCCGCTGTACAACTTCGCCGGCCGCGCCCTGATCGCGCGTGGCCTGCCGCTGCCGCGTCCGTTCGATCGCGAACAGGCCCTGCAGTTCGACACCAGCAAGCGCCCGCCGGCCATGAGCGATGGCTACCGCCCGCCGGTGAAGATGGCCGTGCTGCTGCCGCTCAGCGGCCGCCTGGCCACCGCTGCGCAGCCGGTGCGCGACGGCCTGCTCAGTGGCTACTACGGTGAAAACCGTCGCCGCCCGGACATCCAGTTCATCGACACCGCCGGCACTGCCGCCGGTGCCGTGGCCGCCTACGACAAGGCGGTCAATGCCGGGGTTGATTTCGTGGTCGGTCCGCTGGGCCGCGACGAAGTGGACGCGGTGTTCGGCCGCGCCCAGCTGCCCGTGCCGGTGCTGGCGCTGAACCGCGGCAAGAGCAGCCCGCCGGCCGGCAGCGCCGGTTTCTCGCTGGCCCCGGAAGACGACGGCATCATTGCCGCCGAATACCTGCGGGGCCGCGAGCGCAGCAAGGTGCTGGTGGTGCACAGCAATGACGACAACGGCCGCCGTGCCGCCGCCGCGTTCCGCGAGCGCTTCGCCCAGCGTGGCGGCCAGGTGGTGGCCAGCATCGGCGTGGGCGAAACCGTGGGCAACATCGACGCGCAGATCCGCAATGCCGGCGCCGTCGATGGCGTGCTGCTGGCGGTGAAGGCCCCGCAGGCGCGCGCATTGGCACCGCAGCTGGCACTGGCCGGCGCCGGTGGCGCTACCCGCGTGGGCACCTCGCAGCTGACCGTGGGCGCCGGCAAGGCCGAAGAAGACATGGCCCTGGACGGCATCGTGTATCCCAACGAAGCGTGGAACGTGCGTGGCGTGCCGAGCCTGCCGTCGGCCAGCACCGCCGGGCAGATCCTGCCCACGGCGCGTGGCGCGGCCGGCCGCCTGTTCGCGTTCGGCTTCGATGCGTGGAAGATCAGCGCCTACCTGGACAAGATGGCCAACGAAGGCGGCCTGCCCGGCGCCACCGGCACGCTGTTCCTGGACAGCAACGGCAATGTGCTGCGCGTGCCGGCCTGGTCGACCTTCAGCGGCGGCCGGCCGATGCCGATCGCCAGCGCCAACTAAGCCCCATGCCAACCGCGCGGGCGCAGCGGGGCGCGGCGGTGGAAGCTGCCGCGCAGGCGTACCTGTGCAACGCCGGGTTGCAGCCGATCAGCGCCAACGCGCGCTATCGCGGCGGTGAGCTGGACCTGGTCATGCGCGATGGCGACACCACCGTATTCGTGGAAGTGCGGTATCGCGCCAGTGCCGGGTTTGGCGGCGGCGCGGCATCGGTGGACCTGCGCAAACGGCGCAAGCTGGTGCTGGCCGCGCAGCTGTTTCTGTCGTCTCACCCGGCCCTGGCGACGCGGCCTTGCCGGTTCGATGTGATCGATGCCTGGGGGGAACCGCCGCAGTTGAACTGGCTGCGCGATGCATTCCGGCTGGAGGATTGCTGATGGATCGGTGGGATGTGGATGATTTTGGGATGGCGTGCAGCCGGGCAGAGCCCGGCTCTACGGGTGGGTGGGATGTGGGTGATTCCGGGATGGCGTGCAGCCGGGCAGAGCCCGGCTCTACGGGGCGGCGGGGTGATTCCGGCATTGCCTTGCGCCGGCCAGCGGCCGGGGGCGTGGCGCGTGCCTAGTGTGTTCACGCATGCGGCGATTCCGTTGGCGCTGTGGTGTGCGTCCGATCGCGGTCGCATCTCCGCGCCGTTGCTGGCCGCTGGCGTGGTCGCGGCGATGCTGCCCGATGCCGATGTGCTGGCCTTCGCGCTGCACATTCCCTATGCCGACAGCTTCGGCCACCGTGGGGCCAGTCATTCGATCGTGTTTGCCGCGGTGCTGGCCGTGCTCGCTGCCCTGCTGCATACGCGCCTGCGCGCCAGTGCGGTGCAGGCCGCCGCGTTTGTTGGCATCAGTGCGCTGTCGCACCCGCTGCTGGACGCGTTCACCTCCGGCGGTCTCGGGGTTGCCCTGTGGTGGCCATGGAGTGGCGAGCGGTTGTTCGCGCCGTGGCGCCCGATCCGCGTGTCGCCGTTCGCCGGGCAGTTCTTCAGCGCGCGCGGGCTGGCCACTGTTGTGTCTGAACTGCGTTGGGTGTGGTTGCCGCTGGCCGCCGCCGTGATCGGCTGGCGGCTGATCCAACGCGCCCCTGTGAATTCCCGGAATGCCTGATGCCGACCACCCCCGCCCTGCCCACTGCCTTCCTGTCCACCGTGCATGCCCTGCTGGGCGACGATGGGTGGCGCACCGATGACGCGGTGCTGGCCGCCCATGCGCAGGACAACTCCTGGCGCAACCAGTTGCCGCTCGGCGTGGCGTTTCCGCGTGACCGCGAGCAGGTGGTAGCGCTGGTCCGCGCCTGCCGCACGCACCACGTCGCCCTGGTGGCGCGCGGCGCGGGCACCGGCACCACCGGCGCGGCGGTGCCGGTCAACGGCAGCATCGTGCTGTCGTTCGCGCGCATGGCGCGCATCCTCGAGATCCAGCCCGGCAACCGCTGCGCGGTGGTCGAACCGGGCGTGCTCAACGGCGACCTGCAGCAGGCGTTGATGCCGCACGGCCTGTTCTGGGCACCGGACCCGTCCAGCGCCGACATCTGCAGCATCGGCGGCAACCTGGCGTGCAATGCCGGCGGCCCGCGCGCGGTGAAGTACGGCACCAGCCGCGACAACGTGCTCGGCCTGGTGGCGGTCACCGGCGCAGGCGACCTCATCCACTGCGGCGGCGCCTACACCAAGGACGCCACCGGCTACGACCTCACCCACCTGCTGGTGGGCAGCGAAGGTACGCTGGCGCTGATCGTGGAAGCCACGCTCAAGCTCACCCCGCTGCCGGTCGCCCAGGCCGGGCTGCGCGTGCTGTACCGCGATGCCGATGCCGCCGCCGCAGCCGTGTCGCGCCTGATGGCACAACCGGTGGTGCCCACGCGGCTGGAATTCATGGACGCGCGCAGCCTGGCGCTGCTGCGTCGCAATGGCGCCGACGTGCCCGAGGCCGGCGCGATGCTGCTGGTGGAAGCCGACGGCGACCACGACACGCTGCCCTACCTGCTGCAGGCACTGGCCACCGCCGCCGAGGGCGACGGCCTGCTGGCGCTGGACGTGGCGATGGAAGGGGCCGCACGCGAGAAACTGTGGGCCGCGCGCAAGGCGCTGTCGCCCGCGCTGCGCAGCATCGCCCCGGGCAAGATCAACGAAGACGTGGTGGTGCCGGTATCGCGCATCCCCGACCTGGTGGCCGGCGTGCAGGCGCTGGCGCGCGAGTACACGCTCACCATCGTCACCTTCGGCCATGCCGGCAACGGCAACCTGCACGTCAACATCCTGTACCACCCCGACGACGCCGACGAAAACGCACGCGCGCATGCCGCGCTGCCGAAGATCTTTGAACTGACCTTGGCGCTCGGCGGCACGTTGTCCGGCGAGCATGGCATCGGATTGGCCAAGCGCGATTTCATGGCCCAGGCCTTCTCCCCGGCCACGCTGGCGGCGATGCGGGCGATCAAGCACGCGCTGGATCCGGACGGCATCCTAAACCCGGGCAAGGTGCTGCCGCCCGCATAAGGACCTGCGTTGATGTGGGCGATGAATCCCGCGCTGCGCGCGGCACGCCCAGCGTGTGCGACGCGTGCTGCGCTCAGGGGTTGGCGTCGAACACCACGGTCATGTCACCGGACCAGTGTGAGCCGGGCGTCCGCAGCATCTCCGTCACCGCCCCGCGTTCGGCGGTAAAACGCAGCGTCGACCGCCGCTGCATCAGGTAGCCGTCCGGGGTGAAGCGCGGTGCTTGTGCGTCGTTCGACGACAGCGCGGTGAACTGCGCCGGACGGCCATCGCGGAGGTTGGTCATGCCGGGAATGGTCACGTCGACATCCACCGGCACCACCGCGTTATCCGCGTGGTTGCGGATGCCACAGCCGGTGCCCGCCGGATGCTCGCACAGCAGCTTCGTGCTGAAGTCCATCGAGGTCGTCAGATGGAAGGGCAGTTCCTGACGCAAGCGCGCGGGCGGCAGCCCATGGTCGATCCAGCGCGACCAGCCCCCCTCTGGTGCCAGCTGTACGCTTGGCGAGTCGGCCGGAAACTGTACCCTGAAGTCGTGGACCACGTTCAGCAGCAACTGCAACGTCAGTTCGGAATCCGAATAGTCGCCCTGGCCCAGATCAATCTGCTGCCCATTGCCCACGGTGTAGGTGACACTGCCGGTGTACTGGCCATCCTGCGCCTGCAGCGGGTTGGGTGTTTCAAGGTAATAGCCGATGGAAAAGGTCAACCGCGCCATGCGATCAGTCGCCGCTCTGGGGGAGCGGACGCAGACGACATTGTTTTCCGCCACGTCCCAAGCGTATCGATAGAGGGTATTTGAACCAACACCTCTTCGACCCCGACAGCCGCCGCTTGCGGCGCCATAGCTGCCGGGGTTAGAGCCGTCATTGCCCACGTTCCATTGCAGGCCCACGAGGAACAGCCGGATCCGCGCCTTCAGCTCGTGATTGTTCGCGTTGCGGACGGTCACATCCTGCCAGTTCCCATCGGCCGCCACGTACCATTTCTCGCGCGGATCAGTCCCACCCCCGAACAGACGCCGCTGGGCTACGGTCATCCCGGTGTTGATCGTGAAATCACCGGGCCTGCAGTACTGCGGATGCGACCCACAGAAACCGGACTGGGGCGTTGTATTGACGAACCGGTTATGCGCGGGGTCCAGTGCAGAGGGACGGAATTCGGCGGTGATGTTCAACTCGGCCGCTTGCGCGGGCACAAGCACGCCCATCATCAGCGCCAGCAGCCACACGATGGGCCCGCATGCGCCGGAGCCGGCGGTGGAGCGTTCAATAGCGATCACAGGATCTCCTTGGGAATCGGTTCACGGGCCCGCCAGCGGGCTCGGGCACCCAATGCTGCCCACCATCAGCACATCGCCCTCGCGAGGGTGCTGCGCTTCTTCCATGGTCAGCACGCAGCTGACCAGACTCGGGTAACGCAGCTCCACGACCGGCGCACGTGCGCTCAGTTCCAGGGTGAAGAAGCCATCTTCCTGGCTGACGCTGCGCCCGGCGTGGTTGATCACCTGCACGCCGCGTACGCCGTTGCCATCGGCATCCAGTACCTGGCCCATGACAGTGAAGGTGCGCAGCACGTCCACCGTGGCATGCATGACGCCGCCCTTGTTGAGGTGGTAGCTGAGCGTGGCCGGCTGCAGGGTGGCGGCAGGCGCGTGGCGCCCCTCGAAATCGACCTGGATGTGGCCCGCCCGATAGGCGGTGGTGGGGACGAAGTTGCGGCCCGGCCGCAGCACGACGCCACCGCCGTGATTGTCATCGGCGCGGAGTGCGACATCCGGGTAGTCACTGCGCACATCCACGATGACGCCGGTATCCACGCCGCCACTGCGACCCTGGCCGAGCATCGCCGCGTGCCCGGCCCCCAGCACCAGCGTACTGTCGAGATTGGCAGTGCCACTGAACCTGCCGCTGTCGGCATCCCGGTACACCTGCACGTCGCCTTCCAGCAACGGGCTCTGCAGATGGGCGCCGGCACCGGCACCGATGCCACCGCGCTCGGCGCTGACCGTGCCGTTCACGCTCTGCACAAGCGCCCCATCCACACGCTGGGTGGCCGTCGCAGTCGCGTAGGTCTCGCGCTGGCCGCCGTCGCCGGTGCGGCTGCCCAGGCTACCGCTGTAGCTGCGGCGATCACTGCCCAACGACACGCTGAGGGTCAGATCGATCCCGCGCTGGCGGCGATACTGGGTGTAGCGGCTGCCGGGGCGGTCGTAGGCCGAGATCCGCCAGTTGACGTCGTGCTTGCCGAACAGGGTTTCGCGGCGACCGTACGACACGTCGATGCCGGTGCCGCGGGTGAATCCCGAACTGCGTGCCACGCGCAGGTTGGCGTTGTCGCGATGGCTGAAACGGTGGGTGATGGACACGGCCGAGGTGTCCTGCCAACCGCCCCGGGTCTCCCACTGCGGCGCTGCACCCGCGCCAGGCACGACGCGCTGACGTTGTTCGGCCCAGCTTCGCGCGTGGTTGGCTACCACCGATCCGCTGCGATAGCGATACAGCGCCTGCAGATCGACCCCGCGCCCGGCATCGCGGGAGGTGTAGAAGTTGGTGTAGGTATTCAAGCGATCGCTGGCCTGCCAGTCCATCGACAGCCCCGCAGCGCGGCGCTCGCCGATCTGCTGCACGGTAACGCCGGCCACCGCGCGCGGATGCAGCAGGTAGTTGACTACGGCACCGGCGGCAACCTTGCCTTCCTGGGGTGCGCTTCCGCTGTCAAGCAGCCCGCGCTGCTGGCCGGCGAACGCGCTGTAGCGCCAACGTCGCGTGGGATCGCGCCAGCGGCTCGGCTTGTGGATGGAGGCGGTTTCGCGCGACACCTCGCGGCCCTCTTCGAGCACGCGCAGTTCCACGTCGTAGATGCCGCCAGGCAGGCGCCGTGTATCGATTTCCTGGATACCCGGGGTGACCGCCTGGGTGGACAGCAGGTTGCCATCGCGAAGGATCTCCACCACGCCGTCGCGGCTGGCAGTGACATACACCGGGTAGGCGCTGGCGCTGCGGGTATCGGCCAGCAGCACATCCGATGAACCCAGCATCAGGCCCAGCGCGGTCTCGTTCTGGCTGCCAGGCGCGCGCGGCTGGCGGATGATGCCTTCAAAGGTGGGCAGGAAATAGCCGGCACGCACGAAGTGGTCGCCCAGTTCGCGCTGTGCGTACAACGCGCTCAGGTAGTGCTCGCTGCGATCCGGTTGCGCGTAGTACTGGTAGCTGCCGACCGTGCTCCAGTGGCCGATGCTGCCATTCAGCTCGGCGCTGTAGCGCGCACTGGTGGGTTGGTCCTGGCCGGTGTACACGGCCAGACTGTTACGCACGATCAGGCCCTGGCTGCCGTGCGCGGGCAATGCGATATGGCGGGCGTCCTGCCGTGTCCCCGCAGGGGTCAGCAGGGTAAGCAATGAATTGGACAGGCTGTAATGCACCGCGGCCAGGCCGCGGCAGTGGGCGCTGCATACGCCCAGCGCCATCGGCTCGGACAGCTGTTCGGTCCAGCGTGCGCGTTCGGTCTGTGGCCAGGGACTGTCATGGCTTTCGCCAAAGCCGATCAGCTGCATGCGATTGTCTTCATGCAGCAACACCTCGGCATCGCCCAGGTAGCGCCCATCGAGCTCAACGCGCACGGTCAGCGGATTACCGAACAGATGCGCGCGGAACTCCGCCGGCATGCGCTCGCGCTGTTCCAGAAGGCTGGGCAGGTCACCCAGCGCCAGACCCGCGGCCTGCGATGACGCGGCAAAGACCACGGCACCGATGGCGACGGTCAACCGGGCCAGGGGCATGCGCACGCGATGGAGTCTGGGAAACACGGTATTTACTCCGGCCTCCCTGCCGCATCGATGGATGCGGCAGGGAGAACCTGCAGGGCTCAGATATCGCTTTCGAAGATCATGTGGAACTGGCCGCTATAGCTGCCCTGCTTGTAGCCATCGTCCGGCACCACCGGGGCGATGGCAAAGGCCAGCGACTGGCCAGCAGCGGCCTTCGACGCGTCTGCGACCATGATCTTGTTGGCATACGTCGCCGGCACGACCACGTTGTCCAGCTTCACCACCAGGTCCACGACGTCGGCAGCCGACGCCATCTGCGCCGGGGCCGACAGGTAGGCGTGGATGTCCGCCTGCGACCTGACATTGATGACACGACCGGTCAGCTCAAGCAGCGTCTGGCGCGCGGTATCCCACGGCAGCTTCTGCGGCAGGCCTTCCCAGCCATCGGGCGTGGACACCTGCAGGCCGGCGGTGTTGGGGACGTCGGCCGTGACATTGACGGTGATCGACTTGGTTTCGACGGCGGCGTGGCTGAGCGCCGGGGCCAGGAGGGCGGCTGCGGCGGCAGCCAGTGCGTAGGTTTTCAAGGACATGGTGGTGCTCCAGGAAGAGTGATGGGAAACGAGACGCCAGGACACGGGCACAGCACCCCCGGCGGGTGCCTGGCGGACCCGATGGGGCATGAACAGTGAGAGGAACAGAACGATCAGCGGCGCGAATCGATACTGCGCTGGCTGTCGCCCTCCTTCAGGTCGTAACGGGTGAACTGGCCGTCGGCCTGCTGCAGCGCGTAGGAGCGCCCGGGCCGGACGTGGACGATGATGCCGGGCGTGCAGGTGTCCGGGCGTGCGCGCTCGCACTGGCGAAGGTTGTCCAGCACCACCGTGGCATTGCCGTCGTTGTGCACGCGGCCCTCTTCCAGGCGGGTGTCGTAGGTCGCGTGTTCCGGTGCGACGAACAGAATGGTGCCGTAGCCGGTGAACATGCGAACGGACGCGCTCAATTCCGCCGCTTCCCGCGCCTGTTCTTCGCTGAGCGAAAACTCCTCGGCGCCGGGTGACACCGGGATGAAGCGCAAACGGTAGTAGCGCTCCTGGTCGCGCGCGCCGCGATAGATCAGACGCGTGGCCTGTTGGCCGTTGCCGGCAATGATCAGCCGGCTTGGGCTGGCGATGACACCGTGCGCGGCAGGGTCGTTGCGTACCAGCGCCGCGCCATCCACCGGCGTTTCACTGGCCTTTCCGTCCGCATCGAAATGCATCTGGGTCACGTCCACGCGCACGTAGGCCGTCGCGTCACCGGTGTTGCGGATGCGTTTGAGCAGGTTGCTGTGGGTGGATTCCAGGTAGTCGAACAGCCCACCGACGTTGATCTGCGGCGTGCTGGCATGCGTGGTGCCGGCGACAACGGCCAGCAGAAGAGAACAGAGGACGCGTTTCATGGCGGGCCCGTGGGGAGGCGAGTGGCCATTTCACAGGAACTTCACGCCACCATCCATGCAACGAGTTGTAAAAACGCGCAGCGGCATGCAAATGCAATGATTCCGATAAAAGGGGACGTTGCCATGCAACGTGGGGCGCGCCGTAGAGCCGGGCTCTGCCCGGCTGCGGTGGAACATCGGCAGACAGCAGCCGGGCAGAGCCCGGCTCTACGATGGCGCACGATGCGGTGAGCAGCCGGGCAGAGCCCGGCTCTACGATAGCGCACGATGCAGACAGCAGCCGGGCAGAGCCCGGCTGTACGATGACGCACGATGCAGTGCGGAGCCGGGCATTACCCGGCTCCTTTTTTTACCAGCGCACGCGCATGCCCAGCTGTCCGCCCACGTTGCGGTAGGCGTGGTCGCCACGCTGTACGCTCATGCCGCCCCAAGCCGACCAGCGCTGACCCAGCTTCAGCTCGGCCCCGGCCTGCACTTCATAGCGGTCGCGCGGCATGTCCGCGCCCAGGGTTTCGCCATTGAATGCGAGCGTGCTGGTGCGCGGTCCACGCAGCCAGTTCACCGCCATGTACGGCTGCACCACGTTGCCCGCACGGGTATCGTGGCCGAAGACGCGCACGCCCAGGCGGCCGCTGATGCCATCCGCGTCGGCGGTGTCGATCCGGGTGCCGTTGGCTTCCACGTGACCGTCTGCCCGGTAATCCACGTGCGACACCTGCAGCTGCGGCTGCACGAACAGGGTGGCGTGCGGTCCCTGCCAGACGGTGAAGGTGTAGCCGCCTTCGACCGACGTAGTGATCACCCGGGTGTCGTACTGCTCGCGCGGCAGGTCTACGCCCTCCACGCGGTTGTCAAAACGGCCCGCCTGCACACTGGCATCCACATAAGCGCCCTCGCTGCTGCCCGGTTGCTGCTGCCATGTGGCATAGACACCCACCGCATTGCCCCGCACACGTCCCGTGGCGGTGTACCCGGTGAGGGGCGAGACCACGGTGCTGTCGGCCCGGCCGCTGCCCAGCATCACGCCCACGGTGGTGCCATTGCGCTGCCAGAGGTCGCTGCCCACCTGCAGCAGCGACGTGGTGCCGTCCACGGCCAACTGGCCGCCTACGGCCCGGAAGTCGGCCTGCTGGCGGCCGACGCGTACCCACGCACCGCGGCCCTCGGCAAGGCCCGGCGCGCCGATGCGGTCATGCAGGCGATGCTGGAACATACCGGTGGCGGCTGCCTGGTTGGCCAGGTAGGCGCCGGCTTCCGGGCGCAGCACCCGGCCCGGCGGCGTGATCGGCGTACCACCCTCGTCCCCTTCTTCCGGGTCCGGGCCCGGCGTTGGATCCGGATCGGTGACACAGCCCGGCGAGGTCGGATCGTCCTGGCAGCGGTCAAACCATTGCGAGCGCAGGTACCACTGGCCATCGCCGGGATCGGCGATGCCGCCCTGGAACAGGAAGTATTCGTACGAACCGCCCACCGCACGCCCCGCCAAGGCGTACCGCGCCAGCGATGCGCCGTCGACCTGGATGAGCGGGATGCCATCTTCGGTGGGCGCGCCTACGCCACCGACGTTCTGCACGCGCACGCTGGCATCGCCACTGGTATCGCCGCGCACGTGCAGGCGGTCGATCACGGTGTCATCGCCCGCCAGCGCACCGCGGAACAGGAACGTGCCGCCGTCGCTGTGCAGGTCGCCGTCCACGGTGAGCGTGTTGCCCACCGCTGTACGCCCGTCGGACAGCGCCAGCGTGCTGTCGCGCATCGTCAGCGCATCCACGCGTGCGTCGCCGCGCAGGGTCCACTGGCTGCCGCCGTCCAGTTCCATGTGCTCCACGAGGTCGCTGCTGCCCCACCAGTGCGAGCCACCGGCCAGGCTGACCTGCACCTGCGATTGCGGCACCAGCCCGTTCTCCAGGTCTTCGCGGGTGATGACAATGTCACCCTGCATCTGCGCGCCGTTCTCCAGCCGTACGTCGAAGCGACCGCTCACCGCGGCGTCCAGCGACAGTGCGGTGCCATTGCCTCCGGACAGCAGTGCGCCATTGTCCAATGTCAGTCCCGCATCGCGGCTGCTACGCAGCCACACGCCGCCGTGCTGCGCGCTCACCAGCGAGCCACCGTCGATCTGCATGCGGCCGTTGTCATTGATTACCGCCGCCCAGGCGCCCGCGCCTTCAGTGCGTACGTGCGTATCGCGCAGCGTCATCTCGCCACGGCCACCCGACAGCACGCCGTGCGAACTGATACCGGTGGTGCGGACCACGCTGTCAGCCAGGTGCACGCTGCCACCGAGCCGGGCGATGGCGCCGATGGCACCGTCGCCTTCGGTGAGGATATCGACGGCCTGCGCATGCGCCACCGGCGAGGATGCGCCACTGCCCTCGGCGTACAGACCGTGGCCATTGCGGCCTGAGGTACGCAGTTCGCTGTTGCGCAACGTAGCGGTGCCGCCCAGCAGGGAGACCGCCTGGTGCAGCGCACCGTCGGCGTGGATCAGCGAGTCGCTGACATCCAGCTGGGAATCGCGGAACATCAGGATACCCACGCCGTTCTGCGTGGTGATACGCGACCCATGCACGCCCACGACCGCATCGCGCTCGTTGATGTTGATGCCCGTGCCCGCGCTGTTGATCACACTGTTGCGCATCTCCAGTTCGGTGCCGTCGACCATCCATACGCCGGTGCCGCCCGACACCGTGGCGTCCTCCAACCACACCTTCGCCCCTGCAGAACCCAGCCGGATCGCCGTGCTGTTGTTGCCGCCGGCGTGGACGCTGCCGCCCTGCATGCGCACGTCACCACCCACCAGCATCCCTTGGCTGGAACTGGGATGGGTGAGATGGATGCGGACGTCCTCCAGCAGCACCTGGCTGCCGTGCCCGGCCAAGAGCCCCGACGCGCCCGCGCCAGTGCCGTTGATCTGCACGCGGCGCAGGGTGACATCGCTGGCCGCACCGGCCTGCACCGATACGCCGGTGCCCGGCCCCGCCTGTTCAATGCGGAGATCCTCGGCCAGCAGGGTGCCACCGTCGACAAAAATGCCGTGAGCGCCGCTGCCTTGTACCTCGATCACGCTGTCACGCAGCTGCGCGCTGCCCTGGCGCACCTCCACCCCGTGGGACAGTCCCCCGCGCGTGGTGATGTGCAGGTTCTCGGCGACCAGCTGGCCATTATTGAGCGAGATACCGCTGGCTGCGGTGCCCAGGGTGTCGATGCGGGTGCCGCGGATGTCGAGCCGTCCGCCGTCATGGGCCTCCAGACCGGCTGCGCCATAGCCGGCAGTCTGGACGCTGCCGCCGGTCAATGCGATGCGGCTGCCGGCGCCTTCCACGCGTGCTGCCGACGCGCGCTGGCCTTCGGTGCGCAGGGTGACCGGCCCCAGCGGCACGATGCTGCCGCCATTGCGGGCCAGGAACGCGTGCCCGACCGGGTTGCCCGGGTCGACCGGATCGGTGGTGTGGTAGTCGCCAGCGGCGGGGGTCTGTTCGTCGCCGTCGGCGACGACCTGTTGCGCCATGGCCGGTGCGGTGGAAAGAAGGACGCTGCTCAAGGCAAGCGCGAGAACATGGTGCCGTGGATGGATGCGATGCATGGGGGTTACTCCTGACAAATGCGCCGCCGATCCTCCGGTGGGACGCAGATATGCACCATGCAAACTGTTGCAAAGGTCAGGACAGTGCATGACCCGATGCTCAACCCGACAGTGAGCTTCGTCTATGGCCAAGCGTGAGGCGCATCACGCGTAGGACGGACTCGGTTCGCAGGTGCGTCCCATGGCGCAGGCCTTCATCACCGGCCTGAATCAAACCACTCCACTTAATAGGTCACACCTGATGTTGCAATTTGTTGCATGGGCATAGGCGCGCCCTGCCGCGACACTTCCCGCCATGCCGCAACGCTGATCGCGACAGCTCCTTCATCACACGAAATTGATGCACCTCGCGTTTAACGTCAATTTCATGAATGAACGTGGTGATCGCGCCGTTGTCCGCCTTTTCCCCTGAAAGGAAGTGAACATGACGACTTTGACGCCTGGCTTTATCGCCCCCCGCCTGCGCCCGCTGGCGCACGCCCTGGTACTGGCGTTGGCCGCCCTGCCCATCGCCACCGCCGGGGCCCGCACCCTGGACGGGCAGGCCGCTGAGGTGGTGGAGGGCGATCCGGCCGACTACTGGCAGCTGTCCAACGGCGCGGTGCTCACCGTTACCGGTGGAACAACCCGCTATATCGAGGCATCCCAGAACTCGCAGGTCCTGCTGAGAGGCGCCACGGTCAATCTTGCACAGCGGGAGATGGTGCTCAAAGACAGTGCATCGCTGGATGCGCTGTCCAGCACGTTCCTGGGCGGTGGTATCCGGCTCAACGGCAGCCAGGAGCGCGCCCGCCTGGTGAACAGTTCCATTCTCATCACCGCGGCCAACATGGATCCTGCCGCCCGGAAGTCTGTGGGCGTGGACCTCTCGTTTTCGTCGGGGGTGAACCCGATTGGTGCAGACCCGCAGGCGGTCGTGGATGGCACCCGTATCCGTGTGGAGGACGTGCCTAACGTGACCGATCCCCGGACCAGTGGGCTTGGTGCCCGTATGAACTACGGCCAGTTGGACATCGTGAACGGGTCGTCCATCGAGGCAGCCAACATCGGCGTGCTGCTCTCCGGTACCGACATTTCTCCCTCGGTGCGTCTTGGGGTGGATGCCTCGTCGATCCGCTCCACCAACGGCGCGGCAATTCGCATCGCACCGCTCAACGGTGCGGGCCAGGTCTACGACATCCGCGTCGCCAACGGGTCTTCCCTGACCGGTGGCGACGGCAACCTGCTGCTCGCCAGTTCCCGGAGCGGCACCCCGTTTGCCGATCCGATCCAGGCGAACCTGGTGGTCGACGATTCGCGCCTGATCGGCAATGTCACCTTCGACACCGCCACCGTAAGCGGTACGCTCGATGTGGCCTTGCGCAACAAGGCACGCATTGATGGTCGGTTCTTCAACGTCACCTCGGCCAGCATCGACGGCGACAGCACCTGGCTGCTGACCGGCGACAGCAACGTCGGCCGGCTGGCGCTGGGCAGCACCGGCACCATCGGGCTGGGCGACGGCACGACGTTCAACACCCTCACCGTCGATACGTTCACCGGCGATGGCGGCACGCTGGCCTTCAACACCCAGCTCGGCGACGACCGTTCGGCCAGTGACCGGCTGGTCATCACCGGCGATGCCAACGGGCAGGCCAACGTGCGGGTGAGCAACGCCGGCGGCACCGGGGCGAAGACCGATCGTGGCATCGAGCTGATCGACATCGGCGGAGCGTCCAATGCGCAGTTCGACCTGGTCGGGCGTGCGGTGGGTGGGCAGTACGAGTATTCGCTGGTGAAGGACGCCAACGGCAACTGGTACCTGCGCTCGGAACTGGCCACCGCGCCGGACCCGTGCCTGGCCGACCCGACCCTGCCCGAGTGCAAGCCGATTGATCCGATTGACCCGATCGACCCGCCCACCCCGGTGCTGCGCCCGGAAGCCGGTGCCTACCTGGCCAACCAGTTCGCCATGGACCAACTGCTGCGCCACCAGTGGCGCGACCGCCAGGGCGGCGAAGCAACGGCCGAGGGCGTGCGTGGCTGGGCGCGGGTGGATGCCACCAACAGCCACCTGTCCGCGGTGCAGGACCAGCTGGACCTGCGCGTGCAGCGCTCGCGCCTGCAGCTGGGTGCCGACGTGGGCGTGTTCGACAACGGCCGGGGCCGCGTGGGCGTGATGTTCACCGCCGGACAGGCCGATGCGCAGTCGCGTTCGCAGGTGACCGGTTACAGCGCACGCGGCAAGGTGGAAGGCGGCGCGGCCGGTGTGTACGGCAACTGGAGCAACGAGGCGATGTATGTGGATGCCGGTGTGCAGCGTGGGCAATTCCGCAACCGCGTGCAGGGCGAGGGCCTGGCCGCCGAGCGTTATGACTCGGACATCTGGCAGTCGTCGCTGGAAGCGGGCTATCGCTTCAACATCGGGCAGATCGGCAGCACCGCGCTGAGCCTGCAGCCGGAGCTGCAGCTGGTGTACACCGACGCCACCACCGACCGCCACGAAGAGAGCAACGGCACCATCGTGCGCAGCGTGGGCGATGACGGGCTGTCGGGTCGCGTGGGTCTTCGTCTGCAGGGCGAGTCGCGCGCCACGGTGGGTGCGGCGGTAAGTCCGTACCTGGCGGTGAACTGGTACCGCGATGGCAGCAGCAACGGCATCGCGTTTGATGAAGACGTGCTGCAGGCCAGCGTGCCGCGCAACCGCTATGAGATCAGTGCGGGGGGCCGGGTGGACTTCCGCTCGGGGCTCAGTGGCTGGGGCGGGCTGGGCGTGATGCGCGGCGACCACGGGTATCGCGAAGCGACGGCGAACCTGGGGATGTCGTACCGGTGGTGAGGGTGGGTCGCGCGTGAGGTGACGTAGAGCCGGGCTCTGCCCGGCCAAGTAGAGCCGGGCTCTGCCCGGCTGCTCAACTCACTCCGCGAAGTGCTGGTAACCGCCCGGGCCAGTCTCACCTTCGCACTGCACGCCCTGCCCTTCCACGATGCGGCCGATGCGGGTGAGCGGCAGGCGCAGCGATTCGGCCACGGCATGCAGCGCCTCGCGCTGGTCGGCGGCGGCGGTGAAACACAGTTCGTAATCGTCGCCGCCGCGCAGGGCACACGCGCGCGCGGCGTCGCGGCCGAGCACCGCACGCAGCGCCGGTGACAGCGGCACGGCGTCGGCATCCACTTCGGCACGCACGCCACTGCGCGTGGTGATGTGGCCCAGGTCGGCCAGCAGGCCGTCAGAGATATCCACGGCAGCATGCGCGAAGGCACGCAGGCGCAGGCCCAGCGTCACCCGTGGGGTCGGCCGCAGCAGGCGCAGGCGCAATGTTTCGTAGTCACCCAGCACGGTGGCGGTGGCGATGTTCAACTCACCGCGCTGCCACAGCTGCAGCGCACCGGCGGCGTCGCCGAGTGTGCCGCTCACCCAGATGTCATCGCCCACCTGGGCGCGGTCGCGGCGCAGCGCCTGGCCGCGTGCCACCTGCCCCATCGCCGTGACCGACAGCGACAGCGGGCCACGCGTGGTGTCGCCGCCAATCAATGCGATGGCGTGTTCGTCGGCCAGCGCGAAGAAGCCGTCGGCGAAGGATTCGATCCAGTCCGGGTGCGCGTCGGGCAGCGACAACGCCAGCGTGCACCAGGCCGGGCGTGCGCCCATGGCCGCCAGGTCGGACAGGTTGACCGCCAGGGTCTTCCAGCCGATGTCGAAGGGCATGGTCTCGGCCGGGAAATGCACGCCGCTGTTGAGCGTGTCGGCGGTGACCACCAGCTGTTCGTTCGGGCGCGGCTGCAGCAGCGCGGCGTCATCGCCAATGCCGAGCACCACGTCGTCGCGCTCGGCGGTGCGGGCACGGATGCGGTCGATCACGGCGAATTCGGCAAGGGACATGGGGCGCTCCCGCGGTTGTGCGTGCCGCGCAGTGCGCGGTGGGGCGGTTGTACGTGCCGCGCGGCGTGCGATGGGCGGTTGTGCCTGCCGCGCTGCGTGCGGTTGTCGGTAGTGCCGGCCGCTGGCCGGCAACCTCAGACGCCCGGTGGTTGCCGGCCAGCGGCCGGCACTACCAGGCGGGTCATTACCACCGGCGGCTCATTGCCACCGGCGGGTCAGTGACCCGATTCGACCTTGCGCCATTCCACGGCCGCGCGGTCCAGCACGCCGTTGACGTAGGTGTGGCCATGCTCGGAGCCGAAGCGCTTGGCCGACTCGATGGCTTCGTTGATCACCACGCGGTACGGCACGTCCAGGCGGTAGCGCATTTCGAAGGCGGCCACGCGCAGCGCGGCGCGTTCGATGGCGTCCACTTCGTCGATGCTGCGATCCAGGTACGGGGTCAGTGCCTCGTCCAGGTCCTTGCGGTTGTCCAGCACGCCGTGGATCAGCGCTTCAAAATAGGCCAGATCGGCGATTTCACGCGCCTGCTCGTGGGCAAACTGGGCAATCACGGTCTGCGCGTTGCCACCGGAAATCTGCCACGCATAGATCGCCTGCAGGGCACGACGGCGCGCGCGCGAGCGCAGCACGGGGTCGATGCCATCACGGCGGACGGGTTTACCGGAGGGCTTGCCCGGGTTCGACTTGTTCACGGCAACTGCTCCAGAAGATTGACCATTTCCAACGCCGTCAGTGCGGCTTCCTCACCCTTGTTGCCATGGCTGCCGCCGGCACGGGCCTCGGCATCCTCGGCACGTTCCACGGCGAGCACGCCATTGAGCACCGGCACACCGAAATCCAACTGCACGCGCATCAGGCCTTCGGCGCAGCCGTCGGCCACGTGTTCGTAGTGGCGGGTGTCGCCGCGGATCACACAGCCCAGGGCGATGATCGCGGCATGTTCATGCGCGGCGGCCAGGCGGGCGGCCACCAGCGGCAGTTCCCATGCGCCGGGCACACGGATCACGTCGATGGCGGCTTCGTCGATGCCGTTGCCGGCCAAGCTCTGCCGCGCGCCAGCGACCAGTACGTCGGTGATGCGGGCATTCCAGCGGCTGGCGAGGATGGCGAAACGGGCCTTTTCCGGAGTACGGAGGTCGCCTTCGTAGTGGCTCATGTTCGGCGTGGGGTCCAAAAGGTTGACTAGTTTAACGCGGGCGGGCCGGTTACGCCGGACACGGGCCGGCGGCCATGGCCACGTAGCGCCGGGCTCTGCCCGGCTGCGTTGCTGGCCGTGCGTAGAGCCGGGCTCTGCCCGGCTGCGTCACAGGCCGCGCGTAGAGCCGGGCTCTGCCCGGCTGCGTCACAGGCCAGCGCCGGAAGCCAGCCGGGCAGAGCCCGGCTCTACGGGGTGGGGCCAGCCGGGCAGAGCCCGGCTCTACGGGAGGGTGGGCGGGCGGTCAGGGGGTGACCGTTTCCACTACTTCCAGGCCGTAGCCGGCCAGGCCGATCTGGCGGCGGGGGGTGCCCAGCACGCGCAGCTTGCCCAGGCCGAGGTCGGACAGGATCTGCGCCCCGGCGCCGTTGCGGCGCCACTGGCTCACATCCTTGTCCTTGCCCGGGGTCACCGGGGCCGGCTGCTGGCGCAGGCGGGCCAGCAGGCTGTTGGTGTCGCGTGGGGCCGACAGCACCACCATCACCCCGCGCTCGGCGGCGGCAATGGCGCGCAGGGCGTCGGTGGAGGCCACGCCGAAATCGTCGCGGCGCCAGTGCAGCAGATCGGCCAGCGGGTTTTCCACCTGCACGCGGACCAGGGTCGGCTCGGCATCCGGGGTGCCGCGGACCAGGGCGAAATGCAGGTCGTGGGCGATGCGGTCGCGGTAGGTGACCAGCTTGAAGGGGCCGAACTCAGTGTCGATCTCGCGCTCGTCCACGCGCTCGACCGTCTTCTCGGTGGCCAGGCGGTAGGCGATCAGGTCGGCGATCGAGCCCATCTTCAGGCCGTGCTCGCGGGCGAACACCTCCAGCTCCGGGCGGCGCGCCATGCTGCCGTCGGGGTTGAGGATCTCCACCAGCACGCCGGCCGGCTCCAGGCCTGCCAGCATGGCCAGATCGACGCCGGCCTCGGTATGCCCGGCGCGGGTCAGCACGCCGCCCGGCTGGGCGATCAGCGGGAAGATGTGGCCCGGCTGGTGCAGGTCGGCCGGCTTGGCGTCCGGCTTCACCGCGGTGCGGATGGTGTGGGCGCGGTCATAGGCCGAGATGCCGGTGGTGACACCCTCGGCCGCTTCGATGCTGACGGTGAAGTTGGTCTGGAACTGCGCGGTATTGGCCTGCACCATCGGCGCCAGGCCCAGGTCGGCGGCGCGCTCGCGGGTGAGCGGCAGGCACACCAGGCCACGGCCGTGGGTGACCATGAAGTTGATGTCCGACGGCTTGACCAGCTCGGCGGCCATGATCAGGTCGCCTTCGTTCTCACGGTCTTCGTCATCGACGATGACGACCATGCGGCCGAGGCGGATGTCTTCCAGGATCTCCGGAATGGGGGCGAAATTCATGCCGCATCTCCTTGTACGTGCGAACCGGTGGCCGGCACGCTGATCAGGCGTTCCACGTAGCGGGCCACCAGGTCGATTTCCAGGTTGACCGCGCTGCCCACGCCGGTAGCGGCAAAAGCGGTGTTGGCCACGGTATGCGGGATCAGCGCAACCTCGAAGCCCTGCTCGTCCACTTCGTTGACGGTCAGGCTGACGCCGTCGACGCAGATCGAACCCTTCTTGGCGATGTAGCGCAGCAGCGCAGCCGGTGCGGCAAAGCGCCAGCGCTGGGCGCGGGCGTCGTCATGGATGGACAGCACCTGGCCCAGGCCGTCGACATGGCCGCTGACCAGGTGGCCGCCGAGGCGGTCGGTCGGGCGCATGGCGCGTTCGAGGTTGATCACCGCGCCGTCGGCCAGCTGGCCGAGCGTGGTCAGGCCGAGGGTTTCAGTGGACGCGTCGGCCTGGAAGGTCGTGGCGTCGTGGGCGATGACGGTGAGGCAGACGCCATTGATGGCGATGCTCTCGCCCATCTGCACGTTGTCGAACGGCAGGGTGCCCACGTTGAAGGTAAAGCGGACGTCGCCGCCGAGGGTGTCGCGTGCGGCCAGACGGCCGACGCCTTCGATGATTCCAGTAAACAAGGAACGTTCTCCGCGAAAAGTGAGCGAAAAACGCCGCAAGGCATATAGGTGCACACCGAGCCCAAAGGCCCGGCCGCACCGTCTTCTTTCATCCGGACTATACCGTCGGCTCCGGCTTTGGACCGGATCTGCTGACCTTCCGGCGTGGCCGGAAGCGCTCGCGGGCTCGTGCTTGCGCACCTACCGCCGGTGGGGAATCGCACCCCGCCCTGAAGACGTTTGTGTACCGGCGAGCCGGCCCGGTCATTGTAACAGGGCAAGCTGACTGCTCGCTTTTTGTGAAGATCTGGTTAAAATCCGCTCGCGCGGCAGTGATCGCCGCTCCTGCCGCCCAGTGAAGGGCCGGCTGAAATGGACCTCAACACCACCAAGGAACCTGCATGCGCAAGATTCTCCTGGCCGCCGCCCTGCTGGCCGCCGCCCCGCTTTCCGCCGTTGCGGCCGAAGGCCTGAGCTACACCTACGTGGAAGGTGGCTGGACCCAGCTGCAGCTGGACCGTAATGGCGCCCCCTCCAAGCCGAAGCTGGACGGCGGTTACATCCGCGGCTCGTTCGCCATCGCCGAACAGGTGCACGTGTTCGGTGCGTACAGCACCGTGTCCAAGACCACCACCTACGATCTGGGCAGCTATGACGTGCGCGTCAAGCAGGAGCTGAACCAGCCGGAGCTGGGCATCGGCTACCACATGCCGATGAGCGACCGCGTCGATTTCACCACCGACATCGCCTGGCTGCGCATCAACAATGAAGCCAAGTACGAAGCCGACGGCTTCGACACCGAGCGCTTCAAGGAACACACCAACGCCGCCCGCGCCACCCTGGGCGTGCGTGGCAAGCCCTCGCCGCGTACCGAAGCCTGGTTGAAGGCCGGTTACATCGACGGCAGCGACATGGACGGTACCTGGACCGGCACGCTCGGTGGCCAGGTCAACTTCACCCCGACCTGGGGTCTGGTTGGCGAAGTGCAGGCGTACGACGAAGTCACCCAGTTCTCGGTGGGCGTGCGCGCGAGTTTCTGATCGGGCAGCAACGGTTCGCCGCTGCGCCGTGATCGAACGGGTCCCGAAAGGGGCCCGTTTTTTTTTTGGATTCTTCTCCCATCTGAGAGAAGCGTCTTGTTGCAAGGGCCGTCGCAGAGTGACCACGCCGCGACGCGGATGGCCGGGTGTGCAGGCGCCGTTTGGATTGGCTGGCGTCTCCGATCCGGCCGGTCGCGAGCGTGAGGGCCCCGTAGCAGCCGCTAGGCCCCTGGAGCAAATGTCCCCCGGCCGCGTAGCGGCCTCCTCCTTTATTTTGCCCAGGAGCCTACCGGCTGCTACGGGGCTCGGCTTGCGGTGCGCAGGTGGACGCCATGGTTTTTTGACGCTGGTCGGTGGGTCGGGCGCTGGGCCCCCATGCCCTTGGAGGCGAAATAAAGGGGGAGGGGGCGGCCGCAGGCCGACGCCGGAGGACATTCGCCGGAAAGGGCATGGGG
>NZ_JBFTIS010000021.1:0-68607 GCF_056395005.1 Stenotrophomonas sp. 10N36
CTGGGCCCCCATGCCCTTTCCGGCGAATGTCSYCCGGCGTCGGCCTGCGGCCGCCMCCTCCYCCTTTATTTCGCCTCCAAGGGCATGGGGRCCCAGCGCCCGACCCACCGACAGCGCCAGAAAAGCCTGGCTTCCCCTGCTTACCGCAAGCCGAGCCYCGTAGCGGCCGGTAGGCTCCTGGGCAAAATAAAGGAGGAGGCCGCCACGCGGCCGGGGGACATTTGCACCAGGGGCCTACCGGGTTCTACGGGGCCCTCACGCTCGCGACCGGCCCGATCGGAGACGCCAGCCGCGGCGCCCGCACACCCGAGCACCCGCGTACCGTCGTGCGCACTCTGTGACGGCCCTTGCAACAAGGCGCTCCCCTCAGAGGTGGGAAGAACCTATTTTTGTATCCGCCCGTCAGCCCAGTTCGTGGGAGTGCTTCAACGTCGGCAGCGCGCCATGACCACCCACGAAATGCCGCACGATCGGCGCGTGCTCGCCGCGGTGCAGCGCCCGCACCTTCTGCTGGTGATCGCGGTCTTCAGCGGTCACGCGCTCATGCTGGCGCAGATGTTCCACCCACGAACTGGTCACGAAATACTCCAGGTGAATGCCCGGCGTAGCCACGTCCTCGGCCACGCCCCACAGCACCGCGCCGTCGCGGCGCCGGGTGCGACCCAGCTCCCCCATCAACACGTGGAACGCCGCGCGGTCGGCATCGGCGATGCGGTACTCCACCGTGACCAGCACCGGACCGCGATCATGCGACACCGGCACCGCCAGCTCCGGCGCTGGCCAGTAGCCGGCCGGACGCAGGTCCAGCTCCTCGCTGCCCGCGATGCGCACCCGCCACACCAGCAGCCCGGCGATTACCGCGCCAACCGAGGCGATCGTCAACGCCAGCGGGATCGACGTGCGCTGGGCAATGCTGCCCCAGCTCAGGCCGCCGGCCGCCATGCCCAGCGAGAACACCATGATGTACAGCGACAGCGCACGTGCCCGCACCCACGGCGGCACCGCGGTCTGCGCGGCGATCTGCAGCGAGGACAGCACCGTGATCCAGGCAAAGCCATTGACCAGCATCGCCACCGGCAACAGCGCCATGTGCCGCAGCCAGGCCAGCCCGAACAGGCTCAGCGCGCAGGCCAGCGTGGCCAGCAGTACCAGCAGGTCGCGGTCCATGCGCGCACGCAGCGTCGGCAGCACCAGCGCGCCGGTCACCGCACCGATGCCGATGCAGCCCAGCAGGATCCCGTAGAGGCCCGCGCCGCCGTGCATCTCCCCACGCACCACCAGCGGCAGCAGCGCCGTCACCGCGCTGGCGAAGAAGAAGAACCCGGCCGACTTCACCAGCACCGCCTGCAGGCGACCGGCGCGCAGTGCATAACGCAGGCCCGCGCGCAGTCCCGCACCGAAGCCTTCCGGCGGCAGCGTGGAGGCCGTTGCGTCCGGCGTCCAGCGGGTCAATACGATCAGCATTGCGGCAAAGCTCAGTGCGTTCAGGCCGAACGCCCAGCTTGGCCCCAGCTGCGCCACGATCAACCCGCCAATGGCCGGGCCCAGCGAGCGCGCAATGTTGATCCCGATCGAATTCAACGCCACCGCCGAGGCCAGCATCGGCCGTGGCACCAGCTCGGACACGATCGCCGCCTGCGCCGGCATCGCCATCGCCGCGCCGCAGCCCATCGCGAAGGTCAGCGCCACCAGCAACCCGGGGGTCAGCATCGACAGCCCCGTCAACGTGGCCAGCGTGGCCGCCACCAGCAGCATCCAGCCCTGGGTGAACAGCAGGTAGCGGCGCCGGTCGACGATGTCGGCCAGGGTGCCGGCCACCAGTGCCAGCAGCACCACCGGCACCGTGGTCGCCGACTGCACCAGCGCCACCATCAACGGCGACCCGGTGCGCTCGGCCATCACCCAGGCGGCAGCCACGTCATTGATCCAGGTGCCCACGTTGCTGCCCAGGATGGCCAGCCACATCGCGCGGAACAGGCCGATCTTCAGCGGCGACCATGCGCCGGGTGCGGCGCCCTCATTGTTGCTTACCATTGCCACGCTCCTACCATCGATGCAAACCAAGTGTCGCGGCCACCGGCCGCGCGCAGGCCGGGACCGGCCTCGAACCAGGCCAACTGCGCCTGCCATTGCCACTGCGGGCTTGCCCGCCATGTGGTTTCCCACTTGAACTGCTGCCCGATCCGGCGCGGCGTGCCAGCACTGCCCGGCAGCGCGGCCAGCGGCGCGGGCGTGGTGTAGATCGCATCGGCGCGGCGATGCTTCCACGCCAGCTGCCAGCCGAATTCGGTGGTGATCGCCGGATGCGGGGTCAGGGTCAGGGTCGGCTGCACGTCCATCAGGTTGGCCGGTGCCAGCAGGCTGGCCTCGCTGAAGTACGCCGCCTTGGGATACAGCGCATTGAACGTCTGCAGGCGGCCATCGCCGGGCGTGCGGTCACCACTCGCGATGTCCACTTTCACGCCCAGGCGCGGTTGCCAGGCCCGCTGCGACCAGCGCACGCCGGTGTCGCTGGCCAGCGTCCACGCCCGGATGGCCAGGTCGCCCTGCGCCGCGGACAGGGTGCCGCGTTGCCCCACCAGTTCCACGTTGGCATCCCAGCGTGGCTGCCGGGCGAACCAGCGTGCCCCAAGGGTCGTGCGCCGCTCGTCGCCCTGGGCACCGGCAAAGCGGGCATCGTCGCGACCATAGCCCAACAGGTACAGATCCAGCCCACTGCCCGCGCTGCGTCCCTGCAGCGTTGCATATCCGCCCAGCAGATACTGGCCGTGGTCGCTGCGGTCATCGAATGCGCCGGGCCGGTTGTCGACCGGGCGCAGCGCCATCAGGTCCAGCTGCCAGCGCGGCGCGCGCCAGCGACCGCGCACGCCGTCGAAGGCCAGCCGGATGTTCGGCCCATCGCGCACCGACAGCAGCCGCGAGCTGCCATAGCCGGCCTCCTGGCGGCCCAGCTGCCAGCCAACGTGTTCGCCCTGCCAGTGCACGTAGGCCTGCTGCACATCCAGCGCACCCCGATCAGTGCCACCGGCACCCCCGCGGCGGCCCTGCTCGGCATGCACGCCCAGTTGCGCCACGGCCTGCCAGCCGTCGCGTTGGGCGCGGATCGACGCCAGCGCCCGCAGCAGCCCGTAACCGTCCTCCTGCCCGCCCTGCACGCCGAAGCGGGTCGGGTCGTAATACATGCTGCGCAGACGCAGCGCGGCATCCATCTGCAGCGCGCCACCGCCGTCCAGCGCCATGCACTGGCCGCGGCCGTCCGCCTCGCAGGCCAGCGCCGGCGACGCAGCGGCCAGGCCCAGGGTCAGAAGGCGAAGCACGAACATCCCAATGCACCCCAGAACGCATTCGGCGCGTCGGTGGGTACGGCGTGCGCGGCGGCATGGCTGTGCGCGCCATGGGTGCGGCAGCCGCCTGCGCCGTGGGCATGCGCGTGCGCGGTCAGCCCGGTGGCCGCGCCGCCTACGTGGTAGCCGCCAAAGCGGTTGACCGGCGACCAATCGGGCATGGCCGGCGGCAACACCGGGGCCAGCGGCGCGAAGTCGCCGTCGCCGTACACCACCCGCCCGCCCACCACGGTCAGCAGGCTGGTGATGTCGGCAATGGCGGCATCGTCCACCGCGAAGAAGTCCGAGGACAGCACGCAGAAGTCGGCCAGCTGCCCGACTCCCAGCGTGCCCTTGTGGGCTTCGTCGCCCGAGAACCACGCGCTGCCCTGCGTCCACAGCCGCAGCGCTTCCTCGCGCTCGAGCAGGTTTTCTTCGCCATACAGCGCCAACCCGCCCACCGTGCGCCCGGTGACCAGCCACGACAGCGCCACCCACGGGTTGTAGCTCGCCACGCGGGTGGCGTCGGTACCTGCGCCCACCGGCACGCCGGCCTGCAGCATGCGCCGCACCGGCGGGGTGTGGCGTGCCGCTTCGCTGCCATAGCGCTGCACGAACGCCTCGCCCTGGTAGGCCATGCGGTGCTGGATGGCCAGCCCGCCACCGAGCGCACGGATGCGGTCGATGTTGCGCGGGGTGATGGTCTCGGCGTGGTCGATGAACCAGTGCAGGCCGTCAAACGGAATCTCGCGGTTGACCTGCTCGTACACATCCAGGATGCGGTCGATGCTTTCGTCGTAGGTGGCATGGATGCGGAACGGCCACCGCTTCTCGACCAGCAGCCGCACCACCTCTTCCAGCTCCGGCTCCATGCCGGGCGGCAGTTCCGGGCGCGGCTCGTTGAACAGTTCGAAGTCGGCTGCGGAGAACACCAGCATCTCGCCGGCACCGTTGTGACGCAGCAGGTCATCGCCCTGGCGCGGGGCGACGATCTCGCTCCAGTGCTGGAAGTCCTGCTTCTCCTTGCCCTTGTTCTGGGTGAACAGGTTGTAGGCGATGCGCACGGTGAGTTCGCCATCGCGGTGCAGCTGCTCGATGACCTGGTAGTCCTCCGGATAGTTCTGGAAGCCACCCCCGGCGTCGATCACCGAGGTGATGCCCAACCGGTTCAGTTCGTGCATGAAATGCCGGGTGGAATTGGCCTGGTACTCCATCGGCAGGCGCGGTCCCTTGGCCAGCGTGGCGTACAGGATCAGCGCGTTGGGCTTGGCCAGCAGCAGGCCGGTGGGATTGCCCAGGCTGTCGCGCGCGATCTGACCGCCCGGCGGGTCCGGCGTGTTGCGGTCATAGCCACAGGCCCGCAGCGCGGCGCCGTTGAGCAGCGCCCGGTCGTACAGGTGCAGCAGGAAGACCGGCGTGTCCGGGGCGATGGCGTTGAGCTCGGCCAGGGTGGGCAACCGCTTTTCGACGAACTGCTCGGCGGTGAACCCGCCCACCACACGCACCCATTGCGGGGCCGGCGTGTTGTCCACCTGCGCCTTCAGCATGGCCATCGCATCGCTGAGCGAGCGCAGCCCGTCCCAGCGCAGCTCCAGGTTGTAGTTGAGGCCGCCGCGGATCAGATGGGTATGGCTGTCGTTCAAACCCGGTACCACGCGACGGCCGCCGGCATCGATGACGGTGCCCACGTCCAGCCCGGCACGCACCTGCGCTTCGGTGCCGACGGCGGCGATGCGCCCGTCCACCACCGCGAGCGCGTCGGCCTGCGGGCAGCGTGGGTCAAGGGTGGTGATGCGGGCATTGCGGATGAGCAGCGAAGACATGCGTTTCTCCGGGGATGAGGCAAAGGTGCCGGCGCCTGCGGCGAGTGCCAGGCCTGCGCCGACGCCCAGCAGCAGGTCGCGGCGACCGGGATGGTGCGGATCGGCGGTCATGGCCACCCTGCCCCGGCCAGTGACGGCTGCAGTGCAAACGCGCCAGGACCGGCCAGGGCGATGGCCAGCAGCGTCAGCGTCCAGAACAGGGAATACTCGGCACCGCCGCGCATCCAGAACCAGCCATGGGGCAGCGCCAGCAGCGCAGTGGACAGCAGGAACACCGCCGCGATCACCGCGCCGGGCCGGGTCTGCCACCCCAGCAGCACCGCCAGCCCGCACAGCACCTGCACCGCCGCCAGCAGCAGCGGCATCGGCCGCGGCGCCGGCAGGCCGAAGCCGCGCAGCTCGTCGGCGAACCCGGCCAGGCCGGGCCCACCGAACCAACCGAACAGCTTGCCCAGCGCATGCGGCAGCAGGAACCCGCCCGCCGCCATGCGCAGCAGCAACAGCGCCAGGTCCAGGCCGGTGGCGCCGGCCATGCTCAGTGGCCGCCTTCCTGCGCGCCGAACATCGTCTTGGCGTACTGGATGCCGATGCCATAGCCGCCGGCATGGTCACGGGCAATGCCGGTGGTGAGGTCGTAGGTTGCGCCGCGTGCCCAGTCGCGCTGCAGTTCCAGCAGGTACTGCACCGCCGTGATCGGCACTGCACCGGCCTGCACCATGCGGGTCACGGCGCGCTCGTGCGCTTCCACGCTGACGTCGCCGCAGGCATCGGTGACCACGTAGACCTCGAAGCCCTGGTCGATCGCCGACAACGCCGGGCCGACGATGCACACGCTGGTCCACAGGCCGGCGAGCACCAGGCGACGCCTGCCGATGCGGTTGATCTCGTCGATCACCGGCTGGTCTTCCCAGGTGTTCATCGAGGTGCGGTCGAACACCGTCTGGCCCGGGAAGATCGCGGGCAGCTCGGGGAACATCGGGCCGGAGAACGACTTCTCGGCAACCGTGGTGAGCACCACCGGCACGTTGAAGCCGGCCGCGCCCTTGGCGATCAGCGCGGCATTGTTGCGCAGCGCGGAGATGTCGATGGTGTGGGTGGCAAATGCCATCTGCGACTGGAAGTCGATCAGCACCAGGGCGTGATCGGTGGGCGATAGCAGCGAGGTGCCGGCGACGGCGGTGGCCTTGTTCATGGGCATTCCTTGGGATCGAGGGGATTCAGGCACCCGGGCGCAGGCTGCGCCGGGCGAAATGACGGGGGGTGCAGCCGGTCACGGCGCGGAAGCTGCGCACGAAATGGCTCTGGTCGAAGAAGCACAGGCTGCTGGCGATCTGGCTGACCTTCAGCCCGCCGGCGTGCAGCAGCTGCTGGGCGTGTTCGATGCGGCGCTGGCGCAGGTACGCGGTCGGGCTCATCCCGGTACCGGCACGAAACAGGCGTGCCAGGTGGAAACGGCTGACGCAGGCCGCGGCGGCCATCTGTTCGACCAGCACCGGTTGCTGCAGGTTGGCATCGATGTAGGCCAAGGCACGCCGCAGCGCCGCCACCTGGGTGGGCGGCAAGGCGACAGGCGTGGGCGGCGTCGGGGGGGACGAAGCGGCCATCAGCGGGCTCCACGACGGGGTGTGCCATGGTCGCCGCGACATGCGCCTGGCCCTACCCTCCATCGGTGGGCGCGGTGATTACTCTTTCGGGTGATCGCGCCCGCTGCTGCCGCCGAGCGGCTGCCGCAGCACGCGTCGACCGAAACGGCGTGCATCCAGCGAATAGGCGCCGGGGCCCAGCAGCAGCAACGCCACCGGCAGCGGCAGCCAGGCCCAGTGCGATGCCGCGTGCAGGCCCATCATCAGCAGCAGCGCAACCGCTGCCAGCGGGGTCCACACGCCCACCAGCAGCAGGCACGCCGCCGCCAGCGACGCCAGCTGCAGCCAGCCTGTCGGCGCCATCGGCAGCGTAAGCACGGCCGCGCACAGGCCGAGCCGCAGCAGTACCAGACCGACGCCGGGCGCGCGGTCGGGGAACATCACGAACAGTCGTTGCATGGGGGCGGTCCAGAACGGGCCCGGCAGGGGTACCGCACTGCCGGGCGCGGCGCCTGCCCCGAAAGAGTAAGCAGCTGCTGCCCCCATCCCTGAGAGAATGTGGCATGCCCGTTGCCGTTTCCGCCCCCGCCCTCGCCCTCGCCCGCACGCGCCGCCGCGTGGCCGCCGGCTGGCTGCTGCTGTGCCTCCTGCTGGCTGCATGGCCGGCGCTGGCGGCACCGCTGTCGGCGTACGAACACACCGCCTGGGTGGTGGGCCAGGGCGCGCCCGGGGATGTGTGGGATATCGTCCAGCCCGCCGACGGCAGCCTGCTGCTGGCCACCGGCACCGGGCTGTACCGGTTCGATGGGCGCCAGTTCGAACGCCCGGCGCCGCCCAACGGCAGCACGTTCCCGTCCTCGAACATGACCACGCTGGCGCTGGATCCAGACGGCACGCTCTGGATTGCCTACTACAACGCCGGGATCAGCCGGCTCGACCGCCACGGTCTCACCCACTACGCGCAGGCACAGGGCCTGCCGCCCGGGCTGGTGCCGCGGATCGAGCGCGATGGCAGCGGCCGGTTGTGGGCCGCGGCCGATGGTGGGCTGCGCTGGTTCGACGGTGAACGCTGGCAGGTACCCACCGCCGCAATGGGCATCGGCGATGTACCGGCCCAGTGGCTGCTGCGCGATCGGGACGGGACGCTGTGGGTGATTGCTGCGCAGCGGTTGTGGCGACTGCCGGCGAACGGCGCGCGCTTCGAACCGCTGGCGCTGCCGGTTGCGCCGTTCTCATCGCTGGCCCTGCGCGACAACGGCCAGGTGTGGCTGGCCGATCGCCAGCGCGGGCTCATGCCGGTGGCCGATGCCCGCGGCCTGCTGCCCGCCGCCGAACGCGAAGCGCTGCGTCGGCCCGCGTTGCTGGCCAAACGCATCCGGTTCGCCGCCGATGGCAGCCTGTGGGGCAGCCTGGTGGACAGCGCCGGCATCTTCCGCCTGGATGTCGCCGCGTCGGCGGCGGCCCCGGTCGAGCGCTTCGATGCTGCCCAGGGGCTGGCGTCGACCACGGCGGTGCCGGTGCTGGCTGATCGTGAAGGCACCTTGTGGGTCGGCACCAACCTGGGCCTCAACCGGTTCCGCGCCCATCAGGTCCGCAGCCTGACACTGCCGGGCCCGGCCGATCCACTGCGCACGCTGCACCACGCACCCGACGGACAGGTGTTCGCCTACGGCGCCGACCTGCGCCCGATGGCATTGCGCCGCACGCTGCTGCAGGTGCCGTCGGCCGACCTGCACCGCGCCGCGCTCGCCAGCGACCAACCCCTGTGGGTGGTCGATTGGGAGGCGCTGCGGCTGATACGCGATGGCCAGTCGCACGAACTGCACCCGCCCGGGCTGCCCGCGCCGCGCGAACTGCGCGCAGTGTTGCCACTGGGTCGCGATGAAGCGTGGTTCTGCTTCGGCGACCAGCGCGTGATGCACTATCTTCGCGGCCGTTGGGACAGCGACCCGGCGCTGCCCGGGCACGCCTGCACCACCCTGGCGGCCGGCCCGGCCGGTGCCGTGTTGATGGGCTATCCCGACGGCGAGCTGCGCGTACGCCGCCAGCACGTGTGGCGGCATTACACCCGTGCCGATGGCCTGCAGGTGGGGCCGATCACCGCCACCGCCATGATCGGCACGCGGATCTGGGTAGCCGGCGAGAACGGGCTGGCCCTGCTCGGCGACGACGACCGCTTCCATGCGGCACAGACCGACACCCCCGGCCTGCTGGAAGGCATCACCGGCATCGTCCGCGACCACACCGCCTACTACTGGTTCAACGGCAGCCGCGGCCTGCTGCGGATCGACGCATCGACCCTGGAGCAGTCGGTGCTGCACGGCAGGCCGGTGGAACCGCGGCTGTTCGACCGTGGCGACGGCATGCCCGGCATCGCCGTGCAGACCACCCCGATGCCCAGCGCGATGCTGGCGGCCGATGGCCTGCTCTGGTTGTCCACCAACCAGGGCCTGGCGTGGATCGACACCGGCGTGGCACAACGCGCCGGCCCCGCACTGCAGCCGCGTATCGGCGACGTCTCCCATGGGCAGACGCAGCAGCCACTGCGCGACGGCATGGTATTGCCCGCGGGCACCGCCCAGCTGCAGATCGACTACCTGGCACTGGCGTTGAGCCGACCCGAACGCACCCGCTACCGTTACCGGCTGATCGGGCTGGACGCGCATTGGCAGGATGCCGGCACACTGACCCGTGCGTTCTATACCAACCTGCCGCCGGGTCGCTATCGGTTCGAGGTGGTGGCCGCCAACCAGGACATGGTGTGGAGCCCGGTAGCGGCGACCCGCAGTTTCCGCATCGCGCCGATGTGGTACCAGACGCTGTGGTTCAACGCCGCCTGCGTGCTGCTGCTGCTGGCCCTGATCCTGCTGGCCATGCGCCTGCGCAGCCGCCGCCTGACCCAGCTGGTACGTGCGCGGCTGCAGGAGCGTCACGCCGAACGCGAGCGTATCGCACGTGAACTGCACGACACGTTGTTGCAGGGCACCCAAGGCTTGATCCTGCGCCTGCATGCGGTCAGCCAGGCCAGCCACACCCCGCCGCCGGTCAGGGCCGCATTGGAAGCGGCCATGCAGCAGGCAGAAACCGCACTGGCCGAAGGCCGCGACCGGGTCAGCGCGCTGCGCGACGACAGTGACGGCTACCAGGACCTCGGTGCGGCACTGGTGCAGGTGTACGGCGAGCGCGCCAGCGATGCCAGCAGCCCGGCGCTGCGCCTCAGCGTGGAAGGCACGCCCCTGCCGTTGCGCCGCGCAGCGGCCGAAGAGGTGTATCTGATCGGCCGCGAGGCGCTGTTGAACGCCCTGCAGCATGCACACGCCGGCGCCATCGAGATCGAACTGGGCTACGGCCTGCGCGGGTTGCGCCTGCATGTGCGCGACGATGGACGCGGCCTGCCCGAATCGATGGCCGAAGGCCATTGGGGACTGGTGGGCATGCGCGAACGTGCCGAACGCCTGGGCGCGCGCCTGCGCCTGTGGTCACGCCCGGGGCTGGGTACCGAAGTGGAACTGTTCCTGACGCGCCACCGCATCTACCGCCGTTCGCCGCGCCGCTGGCGTTGGCCGCGTTTCACTGGAGAGTCTGCATGACCCTGTCGCCCGCCCCCATCGGCGTGCTCGTTGTTGATGACCATCCCCTGCTGCGCGATGGCCTGGCGGCACTGCTTGGCATGCAGGCCGACATGCGGCTGGTGGGCGAAGCGGCCGATGGCGAAGAAGCGGTTGCCCAGTACCTGGCCCTGCGCCCGGACGTGGTGCTGATGGACCTGCAGCTGCCACGCGTGGACGGCGTGGAGGCCATCACCCGGATCCGCCGCCACGACCCGCGCGCACGCATCATCGTGCTCACCACCTACCGTGGCGACGTGCGGGCAGTGCGCGCCCTGCAGGCGGGCGCCAGCGGGTACCTGCTCAAGGACATGCTGCGCCACGAGCTGATCGACACCATCCGCACCGTGCATGGCGGTCGCCGTGCCGGCATTCCCGCCACGCTCGCGGCCAGCATCGCCGCGCACGTGGTCGAAGACAGCCTGTCCCCGCGCGAAACCGAAGTACTGGGCCACGTGGCCGCCGGGCGCTCGAACAAGGCGATCGGCGAGCAGATGCGCATCTCCGAGCAGACGGTGAAGGCGCACATGAAGAACATCATGGAGAAGCTGGGCGCACGCGACCGTACCCACGCGGTGACCCAGGCACTCAAGCGCGGCATCATCAGCCTGGACGATGCCCAAGCCGATGGCGACGGCTGACCGCCGCGTCGCTCAGCGGCGGCGCACCACCAGGCTCAGCGCCGCCGCACCGGTGGCCAGCAACGCCACGCCGGTCCAGCCCCAGTGCGCGAGTGCCAGGCTGCCGAGCGCACCGCCGCTGGCCATGCCCAGGAACACCCCGGTGAACAGCAGCGCGTTGAGCCGGCTGCGCGCCTCCGGCACCAGGCCGTAGACCAGCGTCTGGTGCGACACCAGCGCCGACTGGAAACCGAAATCGAACACCACCGCGCTGACCGCCAGCAGCGGCAGGATCGCCGCACGTGGCAGCCATGCCTCCAGCAATAGCATCGCAAAGCCCGCCAGCGCCACCAGGATCGCAATACGTGCCACCGCATGGCTGCCGAGACGGTCGGCCCAGCGCCCGGCCAGCGGCGCGGCCAGCGCACCGGCGGCGCCGGCGATGCCGAATGCGCCGGCCACGGCGCTGCCCACCTGGTAGCGGCTGTGCAGCATCAGCGCCAGGGTCGACCAGAAAGCGCTGAACCCCACTGCCAGAAGCCCCTGCGCGAATACCGCCCGACGCAGCGCCGGTTGCCCGCGCCACAAGGCCACCAGCGAGCCCAGCAGTGCCGGGTAGCGCAACGTGGTGGTGGGCGCGAACCGCGGCAACGCGCGCGCCAGTGCCACGGCGATGAGCACCACCGAGACCGCCGCCAGGGCGAACATGCTGCGCCACCCCAGCCACTGCGCGACCAGTCCGCTGGCCACACGTGAGAGCAGGATGCCCAGCAGCAACCCGGTCATTACCTTGCCGACCACGCTACCGCGCTCGGCCGCCGGTGCCAGGCTGGCCGCTGCGGGCACCACGTCCTGGGCCATGGTCGCGGTCACGCCGATCAGCAGGCTGGCCAGCAGCAGGGTCGGCAGGCTGCCGGCGAGCGCGGCCCCGGCCAGCATCAGCGCCAGCAACACGGCCTTGGCCAGGATCAGCTGGCGCCGGTCGAAGCGGTCGCCCAGCGGGGCCAGCAGCAGGATCCCCAGCGCGTAGCCGAGCTGGGTCAGCGTGGGCACCATGCCGGTGGCGGCGGGCGCGGCGCCGAGGTCTGGGCCGATCACCCCGAGCATCGGCTGGCTGTAGTAGATCGAGGCGACCGAGAAGCCGGCCCCGGCCGCCATGGCCAGGATCAGGCGTGGCGCAACGGCGTGCGTGGCGGGTGCCACGGCAGGGATATGCGTACTGGACATGAGCAGTTCCAAGCGGGGAAGACGATGGCGCCAGCATCGGCCCTGAAGATCCGCCCGTGTAGTAGGCTGGCGCACATATCACCTATACGCACCCCGCATGACCATCCCAACCAGCGCCGCCGGTGCCGATCGGATCGACCTGCTGCGCACCTTCGTGCGCATCGTTGAAAGTGGCAGCCTGTCTGCGGCTGCCGTGCAGCTGGGCACCACCCAGCCCACCGTGAGCCGCCGTCTGCAGGCGCTGGAGCGGCTGTTTGGCCTGCAGCTGCTCAAACGGTCCACCCACCGCATGACGCTCACCGACGACGGCGAACGCTGCTTTGTGCATGCGCAGTCGCTGGTAGCCGACTGGGAGGCGATCCAGGCCGACCTGCGCGGCGAAGTGGACGTGCCGCGCGGGCGCCTGCGCGTGGTGGTGCCGCACGCCTTCGGGCAGGCCCAGCTGCTGGAACCGATGCTGCAGTTCCTGGCGCGCTATCCGCAGGTCACGCTGGAATGGATGCTGGAAGACCGCCATCCCGACTTCATCGCCGAGGGCATCGACTGCGCGATCCGGGTGGGGGCGGTGGACGCCCCGCACCTGGTCGCGGTGCCGCTGGCCGAAGTGCCGCGTATCGCGGTGGCCGCGCCGTCCCTGGTCGGCACGGCCGATGTGCGCGACCCGGCGTTGCCGGGCACGTTGCCATGGATCGCGCTGACCACGTACTACCGCGAGCGCGTCACCCTGCTGGCGGCCGATGGGGGTCCGGCGCTGCAGGTCGACATCCAGCCGCGGCTGCTCACCGACAACCTGTTCGTGGTGCGCCAGGCCGCGCTGGCCGGGTTGGGCGCGGCGGTGGTGTCGGCGTGGCTGGTCAGCGATGAGCTGCGCACGGGCCGGTTGCTGCGCCTGCTGCCCGAGCGCGAAGCACCGCCGCTGCCCGTGCACCTGGTGTACCCGTCTGCCCGGCAGATTCCGAGCCGGCTGCGGGCCTTCATCGATGCGATGAAAGCCTGCCTGCCACATACCCACGGCATGCGCATCCCGCCCCCACCCCCGCGTTGAGGCGTGGCCGGCGGCCGCCATGGCATGGCCGGAAATTGCAAAGCCTTACTAACATAGCCTCTGCTATATTGCGGCCGTGGACATCCAACGCCGCCCCGACACCGCGCCTGCCTGGCCCGCTTCAGACGGCCACAGCCCCAGCCTGGGCGACATGAACGCCAGCGTCGCCGTCCCCCACGGCGGGCACTGGTGGTTCCGGCTGCTGGCGTTCCTGGGCCCGGGCTACATGGTGTCGGTGGGCTACATGGACCCGGGCAACTGGGCCACCGACATCGCCGGCGGCGCCCAGTTCGGCTACCTGCTGCTGTCGGTGATCCTGCTATCCAACCTGATGGCCATCGTGCTGCAGGGGTTGTCGGCCCGGCTCGGCATCGCCACCGGGCGCGACCTGGCCCAGGCCTGCCGCGACCACTATTCGCGCCCGGTCACCCTGGGCCTGTGGCTGCTCTGCGAAATCGCGATCATCGCCTGCGACCTGGCCGAGGTGATCGGCACGGCCATCGCACTCAAGCTGCTGTTCGGCATTCCGCTGCTGGCCGGGGCGATCATCACCGCCATCGACGTGGTGCTGGTGCTGTGGCTGATGAACCGCGGGTTCCGTGCGCTGGAAGCGTTCGTGATCGCGCTGTTGCTGGTGATCTTTGCCTGCTTCGCGATCCAGATCGCCTTCGCCGCGCCGCCGCTGCAGGCCGTGCTCGGCGGCTTCATTCCCCGCGCCGAGGTGGTCACCAACCCGCATGCCCTGTACCTGGCCATCGGGATCATCGGCGCCACGGTGATGCCGCACAACCTGTACCTGCATTCGTCCATCGTGCAGACCCGCGCCTACCCGCGCACCGACCCCGGTCGTCGCAGCGCGCTGCGCTGGGCAGTGACCGACAGCACCATCGCCTTGATGCTGGCGTTGTTCATCAATGCTTCGATCCTGATCCTGGCCGCAGCGGTCTTCCACGCGCACGGCCGCACCGATGTGCAGGAGATCGAGCAGGCCTACGAACTGCTGGCGCCCATGCTCGGCGTGGGACTGGCCTCGACCTTGTTCGCGGTCGCCCTGCTCGCCTCGGGCATCAACTCCACCGTGACCGCCACGCTGGCCGGTCAGATCGTGATGGAGGGCTTCCTGCGCCTGCGCATCGCCCCGTGGGCACGCCGCCTGATCACCCGCGGCATCGCGATCGTGCCGGTGGTGATCGTCACCGCGATCTATGGCGAACAGGGCACCGCGCGGCTGCTGGTGCTCAGCCAGGTGCTGCTGTCGATGCAGTTGCCCTTCGCGGTGATTCCGCTGGTGCGGTTCGTGTCGGACAAGGGGAAGATGGGCGCGCTGGTGGCGCCACGCTGGCTGATCGCGTTGGCGTGGGTCATCGCCGCGATCATCCTGGTGCTCAACGTGAAGCTGCTGGTGGACACGGTGGCCGGTTGAGCCGCATCAGTGCGCGAAAGCGCGGGCACTCCATATGACTGGGGGCACGGCACGCCGCCGCGTGCCTCAAACCGTCACGCATCACGGTCATGCGCGCGATGCGCAGGTCCAGCGCATCGGCCTTGGCCGCCAGCCGCGTGCGATCTATACCGGTGCCGTCTTCGACGGCCAGCATCGTCCCGATCTCCTGCAGCGACAGTCCCGCTGCGCGCCCCAGCGTGATCAACGCCAACTGCTCCAGCACCGCATCGGCATACACGCGGCGCAGGCCATGCCGACCCATCGGCCGGATCAGGCCCTTCGCTTCGTAGTAACGCAGTGCCGATGCGGCCAGGCCTGAGCGACGGGCCACCTCGGCGATATCCAGCTCACGCATCGCTTGACCTCAAGTGCACTTGAAGTGCCAGAGTGCGGGCTCCCTTCCCTGCTGGCAAGCCCAGATCGAGACCGTCATGACCGACACCTCCCAACACGCCCTTTGGAACGGCCCCTCCGGCGAGGTATGGGTGGAGGCACAAGCGCTGCTGGACGGCATGTTCGCGCCGCTGGCCGAACAGCTTGCCGGGGCTGTTCCGGCAGGCCAGCCCGCACAGGTACTGGACGTGGGCTGCGGCACCGGTGCGGTGTGTCTGGCCATCGCCGCCCGGCTCGGCGAAGGCGGCCGCTGCAGTGGCGTGGACATCTCTGCGCCGATGATCGCCCGTGCGGTGGAACGCGCCGCCGCGGCGGGTCTGCAGATCGACTTCACGGTGGGCGATGCGCAGCGGCACCGCTTTGCGCCGGCCCGCCTGGATCGCATCGTCTCGCGCTTCGGGGTGATGTTCTTCGACGACCCGGTGCAGGCGTTCGCCAACCTGCGTCAGGCCATGCGCAGCGGCGGTACGTTGCACGCGCTGGCCTGGCGCAGTGCCGCCGAGAACCCGTTCATGACCACTGCCGAACGCGCCGCCGCGCCCTTGTTGGCGCTGCCCCCGCGCACGGCCGATGGCCCGGGGCAGTTCGCCTTCGCCGATCGTCAGCATGTGCGCGACATCCTGGCCGACAGTGGCTGGCGCGATATCGAGGTGACGGCGCTGGACCAGGTCTGCAGCATCCGCACCGCCGACCTGCACCGGTACGTGTCGTTGCTGGGGCCGGTGGGTGGGATGCTGCGCGATCCGCAGATCGACGCGGCGCTGCGTACCCGGGTGCTGCAGGTGGTGGAGCAGGCCTTCGCCCCGTTCGTGCAGGGCGACCGCGTTGAATTCGTCGCCGCCTGCTGGGCGCTGCGCGCGGTGGCAGCCTGATCGCAGGGCCGGTGGTTGCCGTCCTGCAGGCGACACTCAGCGCGGCGGCAGACGCATCAACCAGCGCGTCGCCAGCATCGCCAACAGGGCCATCAATGCGGCGGCGACGAACGCGTAGCCGGCGCCCTGCGCATAGGCCGCGCGTGCCAGCACACCCAGCGCATCCGTCGAGGTCGACAACTCGCCCACCACCACCCGTTCCAGCAACGCCGGCGATGCCGCGTGGCCGGCCGCGGCCAGGCGGGCTTCGGCGGCGGCCCGCACATGGCTGGACAGCACCGCCCCCAGCGTCGCAAACCCGATCAGGATGCCGGAGAAGCGCGCGGTGGTACTGATGCCCGAGGCCATGCCGGCGCGGTCCGGGGGAATCACGCTCATGATCGCCTTCTGCGTTTCACCGTTGAGCAGGCCGCCGCCACTGCCCAGCACCGCCATGGCCACCAACAGCCCCGGCCCGCTGTGCTGCCAGAGCGACAGCGCGATGCCCAGGTTCCCGAGCACGGCCACGCCCAATCCCAGCGCAAGGATCTTTCCCGAGTCCCAGTGCGCACCCAGACGCCGGCCAAGGAACGGCAGCAGCAGCATCGCCAGCGCGAACGGCAGCATGTGCACGCCGGCCCGCAGCACGCTGTCGCCGCGCACGTTCTGCAGCAGCAACGGCAGCAGCGAGGCCATCACCTGTACCGCGGCGGCGTAGGCGAACATCCCGATCACCGCACCCACCAGCGCCGGTATCCGGAACAGGCGCAGGTCCAGCATCGGCTGGGCGCGGCACTGTTCAACGCGGATGAAGGCGGCTCCCAGCGCCACGCCGGACACCAGCCACGGCAGTACGGCGATGCTGGTCCAGCCTTGCACCGGGCCGCGGATCAGTGCCCACGTCCACGACAGCATGCTGCCGGCAAACAGCACCACACCGGCCACATCGATGCGACGGCGCACGGGGTCGCGCGATTCGGGCACGAAGCGCCCGCTCATCGCCGCCAGCAGCAGGCACAACGGCAGATTGATGTGGAAGGCCCACCGCCAGCCCAACCAGGTGGCAATCGCGCCGCCGATCAACGGGGCCAGCACCATGGTCAGGCCCATGATCGCGCCCCATATCGCCCAGGCCCGTGCGCGTCGCGCAGGGTCCTGGTGGGCATGGCCGATCAGCGACAGCGCCGGGGCCAGCATGAACGCCGCCGCCGCACCCTGCCCCGCCCGCGCCAGGTACAGCGCACCCGCCTGTGCTGCCAACCCGCAGGCCACCGAGGTGAGCGCGAACAGCACCAGGCCGATCAGATACAGGCGCCGCCGACCGATGCGGTCGGCCAGGGTGCCGGCCGGCAGCAGCAGCGAGGCAAAGCACAGCACGTAGGCGCTGACCACCCACTCGATGTCCGCGAACGACGCCGACAGGTCACGTGCGATGGTGGGCAGCACCACCCCGACCACGTTGGTGTCCAGCACCGTCAGTGCGCAGCCGGCCGATGCCAGCAACAGCACGGCATCGGTGCGTGGCGTTGTGGCTCCGGCAGTGCTCACTCCCGGCGGCTCACGCGCCGGGCACCGTCAGTTTCGCGCGCAGCCGGGCGTCCATCTCCGCATCGGTGAGCGCATAGCCCAGCACGTCCTGCAGCGTACCGTCGGCGCCCAGCAGGAACCACGACGCGGTATGTTCAAAGGTCGCCGCATCGCCCTCGCCCACCTGCCGGTAGCTGACCCGCAGGCTTTCGGCGATGGCACGGGTGCCGGCGTCATCGCCGCTCAAGCCGATGAACGTCGGATCGAACGCGGCCAGGTACTCGCGCAGGTGGGCTGGCGTGTCGCGCCGCGGATCGATGGTCACGAATACCACCTGCAGCGACTCCCCGAGCGACCCGAGACGGCGCTTGAGCTGCACCGCCTTGAGCAGGCTCAACGGACACACTTCCGGGCAGTGGGTGAAGCCGAAGAACAGCAACGTCGGCTTGCCACGCAGGTCCCGGATTGAAAGGGTGCGCCCATCACTGGCCTGCAATGCCACCGCATCCAAGGCGGCCTGGCCCATGATCGGCGCGTCCGCGCTGCCGCAGCCGGCCAGCAGCAGGCCGCCCAGCAACGCCGCCAGCGCGCCGCGCATCACCGGTTGGCTCCGTGTTGGCTGGCGGGCCCACCCATGCCATCGCGCACCACGAACTCCACGGGCAGCGCGTCGCCATGGGCGAACTGCAGGCGCACCCGCACGTGCTGGCCCTCCTGCAGCGGGCGTTTGGGCATCATCAGCATCAGGTGGTAGCCGCCGGGCCGCAGCGAGGTGATCTTCCCTGCCGGCAGCGGCAGGCCGTCGGGCAGTGCCTGCATGCGCATGACCTCGCCGTCCATGCGCATCGCATGGATCTGCACCTGGCCGAAGCCGGCCGCACTGGCCGCCACCAGGCGGTTGGCGGCGCCGCCGTTGTGCAGTTCCACGTAGCCGGCTGCCACGGCCGCGGCGGGTGGCGGCAACCGCACCCAGGCTTCGCTGGCCACCACCGACGCGCTGTCGCGCCCGGCGGCGGCGGTTGCCGGCGGCGACGCCGCCAGCCCCATCACGGCGGCCAGGCCAAGGCAGCACACACGTTGGACCATGACCCTGCTCATACCTGCATCGGCATCATGTTCTGGGTGGCGTTGTGCATGACCCACAACGAACCGGCGACGACAATGGCGATCAGGAACGCCGTGCACAGGAAGATGCCGGTGTTCTCGCGCTGGCTGCGGCCCGCGCCGATGTGCAGGAACAGCACCAGCTGCGCCACCATCTGCACCACGCACAGCACCACGATGGCGGTCAGCCGCAACGGCTGTGGCACCCACCCGCCCATCACCACGCCGAACGAGGCGCCGGTGAGCACCAGGCACAGCAGCAGGCCGATGATGTAGCCCTTGAGGGTGGCGTGGCTGCCACCGTGATCGGTTTCAGAAGCGCTCGGGCTCATACGAACTCCCGCAGGTAGACGAAGGTGAAGACACAGATCCAGATCAGGTCCAGGAAGTGCCAGAACAGGCTCAGGCAGGCCAGGCGGCGGCGGACGATGCCGTCCAGGCCGAACTTCAGCACCTGGTGGATCATGATCGCCAGCCACAGCAAGCCGAAGGTGACGTGCAGGCCGTGGGTGGCCACCAGGGTGAAGTACGCCGACAGGTAGGCGCTCACGTCGGGGGTGGCGCCTTCATGGATCAACTCGGCGAACTCATACAGCTCCATGCCGATGAACACCGCGCCGAGCAGCCCGGTGGTGGCCAGCCAGCCCACCACCTGGTTGCGCTTGTTGGCCTGCAGACCCAGCATCGCCAGGCCGAAGGTGAAGCTGCTCAACAGCAGCACCACCGTTTCAGACAGCACGAAACCCAGCTTGAACAGTTCCTTGCCCGACGGACCGTCGGCGGTGCCGTTGAGCAGCACCCCGAAGGTGGCAAACAGCACCGCGAAGATCAGGCAGTCGCCCATCAGGTACATCCAGAACCCGACGACGGTCTTGCTGCCGTCGTCGTGGTGCTCATGGGCGTGGTCGTGATGACCGCCCGCGAGCTGCCCGTGCTGCGTGGCAGCGGTCAGGGTATCGCCACTCATGCCTTGGCTCCTTGCATCCGCGCGAAATGCGCCTCTTCAATGCGCTTCACCTCGGCGGCGGGCACGTAATAGTCCACGTCACGGTCGTAGGAGCGCAGCACGAAGGTGGCGATCACACCGACCAGGCCAATCGCCGCCAGCACCCACATGTGCCAGACCAGGGCGAAGCACAGCACCAGGCTGAACACCGAGATCACCACACCGGCGCCGGTGTTGCGCGGCATGTGGATGTCCTCGTAGTGGTCCAGGCGCTGCCAGGCACTGCCGGCCTGCTTGTCGTCCCAATGCTGCTCCAGCGAGGTGATGACCGGCACCTTGGCGAAGTTGTAGAACGGCGGCGGCGAGGACGTGGCCCATTCCAAGCTGCGTGCATTCCACGGGTCGCCGGTCAGGTCCAGGTTGGCCTTGCGGTCGCGCACGCTTACGTAGAACTGGATGAACATGGCCGCGATGCCGGCGGCGATGACCAGCGCGCCGATGGCCGCCACGATCAACCACGGCTGCCAGCCTTCCACCGCGTAGTGGTTCATGCGCCGGGTCATGCCCTTGAAGCCGAGCACGTACAGCGGCATGAAGGCCAGGTAGAAGCCCACCAGCCAGCACCAGAACGAAATCTTGCCCCAGCGCTCGTTGAGGGTGAAGCCGAACGCCTTCGGGAACCAGAAGGTGATGCCGGCCAGGCAGCCGAACACCACGCCGCCGATGATCACGTTATGGAAGTGCGCGATCAGGAACAGGCTGTTGTGCAGCACGAAGTCCGCACCCGGGATGGCCAGCATCACACCGGTCATGCCACCCAGCGCGAAGGTGACCATGAAGCCGATCGTCCACATCGTCGAGGAGTGGTAGCGGATCCGGCCGCGGTACATGGTGAACAGCCAGTTGAACAGCTTCACGCCGGTGGGAATGGAGATGATCGAGGTCATGATGCCGAAGAAGGCATTCACGTTGGCGCCCGAGCCCATGGTGAAGAAGTGGTGCAGCCAGACGAAGAACGACAGCACGCCGATCGAACAGGTCGCGTACACCATCGAGCGGTAGCCGAACAACGGCTTGCCCGAGAACGTGGCGATGATTTCGGAGAACGCGCCGAAGCACGGCAGGATCAGCACGTAGACTTCCGGGTGGCCCCAGATCCAGATCAGGTTGACGTACATCATGGCGTTGCCGCCGGCGTCATTGGTGAAGAAGTGCATGCCGAAGTAGCGGTCCATGGTCAGCAGCGCCAGGGTCGCGGTCAGCACCGGGAAGATCGCCACGATCAGGATGTTGGTGATCAGCGCGGTCCAGGTGAACACCGGCATCTTCATCAGGTCCATGCCCGGCGCACGCATCTTGAGGATGGTGACGATGAAGTTCAGGCCGGTCAGCGTGGTGCCGATGCCGGAGACCTGCAGCGACCAGATGTAGTAGTCCACGCCAACCGTGGGGCTGTACTCGATCCCCGACAACGGCGGATAGGCCACCCAGCCGGTGGCGGCGAAGTCGCCCACGAACATCGACAGCATCACCAGCACCGCGCCCACCGCCGACAGCCAGAAGCTGAGCGAGTTGACGAACGGGAAGGCGACGTCGCGCGCCCCGATCTGCAGCGGCACCACCAGGTTCATCAGGCCCACGATGAGCGGGGTTGCCACGAAGAAGATCATGATCACGCCATGCGCGGTGAAGATCTGGTCGTAGTGTTCCGGGGGCAGGTAGCCGGCCGCGTCATTGGCCGCGATCGCCTGCTGGGCGCGCATCATCAGGGCATCGGCAAAGCCGCGCACCAGCATGACCAGGGCCAGCAGGATGTACATCACGCCGATCTTCTTGTGGTCCACCGAGGTGATCCACTCGGTCCAGATGTAGCCCCACTTCTTGTAGTAGGTGATCGCCGCGACGATCGCCGCGCCGAGCAGCAGCGAGCCTGCCAGCGCCGACATGATGATCGGGTCGTGGTAGGGAATTGCTTCGAGGTTCAACTTTCCAAGCACAATCAGTTCTCCGCGGTACGGCTGGCAGGCGCGGCCAGGCTCAACGTCTGGGGTGTTGCCCCGGGCTCTTCGCCCGGCAGGCAGATCTCGTCATCGGCCATGCCGTGGTAACGGGCGACGATGCTGTCGAACAGGCCGGTATCCACGCCACTGAAGCGCTGCAGCGGCGCGCCATGGGTAGGCACTTCCAGCGCGGCCAGGCGCGCGGCGCCGAGGTGGTCGTTGCTGCTGCGCGCCTGCTCCAGCCAGACCTGGAAGTCGGCGTCGGTGACCACGCGGGCCGGGAACTTCATGTCCGAGAAGCCCGAACCGCTGTAGGCCGACGACATCCCGGCGTAGGTGCCCGGGGTATGCCCGATCAGGTGCAGGCGCGTCTGCATGGCCGGCATGGTGTAGACCATGCTGCCCAGCTGCGGCACGAAGAAGGCGTTCATCATCGACTCGGAGGTGAGCTTGAAGGCCACCGGCGTATCCACCGGCATCACCAGCTCGTTGATCGTGGCCACGTTGTGGTCGGGGTAGATGAACAACCACTTCCAGTTCAACGACACCACTTCCACGCGCAGGGGGGCCCTGTCCGATGCGATCGGCTTGTAGGGATCCAGCGCGTGCGTGCTTTTCCAGATCAACAGGGCCAGCACCACGATGATCAGGCACGGAATGGTCCAGATCACCACCTCGATGGCGGTGGAATGCGACCAGTCCGGCGCGTAGGTGGCCTTGGTGTTGGAGGCGCGGTAACGCCAGGCAAAGTACAGGGTGAGGATGATCACCGGGATCACCACCAGCAGCATCAGGCCGGTGCACACCAGGATCAGCTGCATCTCCTGTTCGGCGATGCTGCCCATGGGATTGAACAGTTCCAGGTTCTTGCACCCGGTAAGCAATGGCAGCAACGCTGCCAGTCCGAACCAGCGTCCGGCGCGGGCTGCACCGGCCATGGCGGCGCGGCGAGCGGGGTGTGTAGCGGGGTTCATGCGGGTCGGCCCTTCCAACGCAGTGCCGGGCCGGGCGGCCCGGATCATGAAAAGTGGCGAACACCCCCCTGCATGACCGATATGCATGGGGGGTGCCCGCCGCAGCCGCGTACGTTAGGCAACGACATGATCCATACATGATGCGACACACTGTCGCAGGGCAGCGCGCACCCGGGCGTAAGATGCGCCGATGCAGTGGAACACTCTCATCGCCGACGGCCACGGGCCGGTCTATCTGCGCATCGTGCAGGCGCTTGAACGCGCGGTCTGGTCCGGCGCGCTGCGGCCCGGCCAGCGCCTGCCGGCGCAGCGCGTGCTGGCCAGCGCGCTGGGCGTGGACCTCACCACCGTCACCCGTGCCTTCACCGAGGCGCGCAAGCGCGGCCTGATCGATGCACGCGGGCCCCAGGGAACGTTCGTCGCCCCGCCCCAGGTGGAGCTGGCGCAGCTGGTGGACCTGAGCATGAACCTGCCGCCCAGCCCCGGCGGCGGACAGGTGGCCGACATGCTGCAGCGTGGCCTGGCCACCGTGCTCAGCCGCAGCGACGCCAGCAACCTGATGACCTACCACGTCGGCGGTGGCAGCCGCGCCGACCACCTGGCCGCACAGCAATGGCTCAAGCCGATCCTGGGCAGGCTGGACAGCGACCGGCTGGTAGTCACCGAAGGCGCGCAGGCCGCGCTGTCGGCGCTGCTACTGGCGCTCACCGATGCCGGCGACGTCATTCTGTGCGAACCGTTGGTGTATCCCGGCTTGCTGCACGCGGCGCGGGTGCTGCAGCGCACGTTGCGGGTGGTGGAGTGCGACGAGCACGGCATGTTGCCCAGCGCGTTGCGCCGCCACGCGCGTGCGAGCGGTGCACGCGTGGTCTACCTCAATCCTACTGCGCAGAACCCGACCGCGCGCACCATGCCCGAAGCACGCCGGATGGCGCTGGCCGAGGTACTGCGCAGCCTGGACCTGCGGCTGATCGAAGACGACCCGTACTGGCTGCTGGTCGGTGATGCCCCGGCCCCGCTCGCCCTGCTGGCGCCGCAGCACACCTGCTACATCTCCACCTTGTCCAAGTGCCTCAGCCCGGGCCTGCACACCGGCTTCGTGCACCTGCCCGATGGCGTGGCACGGCAGCGCGTGCTCGATGCGCTGCGCGCGGTCAACCTGATGGCGCCGCCGCTGATGAACGCGCTGGTGACCCAGCTGATCCTGGACGGGTCGGCGGCCACCCTGCTGAAGCTGGTGCAGGAAGAAGCCGCCGAGCGTCGCTATCTGGCGCAGTCCACGTTGTCGCCGCGGTTCCTGCAGCACTGTGCCGGCGTGCATGCGTGGTGCCGCCTGCCCGCACAGTGGACCGACGCCAGCCTGACCCATGCGGCGCGGCTGCAGGGGCTGGGTATCGCCCCGTCGTCGGCGTTCACCCCGCAGGGCGTGGCGATCAATGACGCCGTGCGGATCTCACTGGGCGCGGCGTCGAGCCGGCAGGAACTGCACCGGGCCTTGCGGCAGCTGGATCAGTTGATGCACGTAGCCAGCAGCGGCAGCACGGAATGGACCATTTGAGATCCACGCGCATTGGGCGCGGACCTCAGCCAGAAACGGCTTTAGCGCGCTTCCAGACGGTTTCAAATTCGCTGGCCGTGATGCTGTCATCCGAATCCAGGTCCAGCCAGGACAGGGGTTGATCGGACAGCGGGAAGCGCTCATCGGCTTGTCCACCCTTGTCGGCCCAGACCAGCACGCTCCGGTAGCTCTCGACCTGGCGGACGATCACGTCGCCCTGTACCTCGAGGTAAATCGTCCCGTGGCCGATGTCCGATTCGGCGGGGTGCTTATAGTGTTTCCGGGTCGTGCTCATGACGAACGCTCAGGGCGGGCGGTGGGGAGGGCGCGAAATATACCGCGATCAGGGCGCAGCTGGCAGGTTGCCTCACGCCGCCACGCACGGTGTGGCACTACCGGCGGCGTGATGTGGCGCGGGGTTGCAGGGCATCCAGTGCGCCAGCGTTGCGCCGTGCCCAGTCGTAGATCAGCGCAATGGGCTCCACCAGCTGCCGGCCCAGCGGCGTGAGCGAATACTCCACCGTGGGTGGCATGGTGGGAAACTCCGTGCGCAGCACGATGCCTGAGGCCTCCATCTGGCGCAGGGTCTGGCTGAACATTTTCTTGGAGATGTCCGGCAGGCTGCGGTGCAGCGCATTGCTGCGCGCGGTGCCGTCGTGGCGCACCGCCAGGGTATGCAGCACCATCGAGGTCCACTTGGTGCTGAACAGCTCCAGCACCCGCCGCGGGGCGCAGTCTTCACGCCATTGATCTTCCTCGCTGCCGGTTTTCATTGCCTGGTTACCATTTGGTGCCTTCTTTCGAGGCGTGCGCACCTATCCTACTGTGTGCGCCTGATAGTGGATGGAAAGGCGGCAGCATGAACAACACGGCACTTGTGGTGGGCGCAACCGGCATCGTCGGCAGCGCATTGATCCGGGAACTGCAGGGAGCGGACTGGGCAGTACACGGCCTGGCGCGCTCGCCCGCCGCCTTGCCCGCCGGGGTCGGCGCGGTGGCGGCGGATCTGCGCGACGCGCAGGCCACGCGCGACGCACTGGCGGGCCTGGCGCCTACCCACGTGTTCATCACCACCTGGTCGCGGCAGGCCAATGAGGCGGAGAACATCCGGGTCAACGCAGCGATGGTGCGGCACCTGCTCGATGCACTGCGCCCGGCCGGTTCGGTCCGGCACGTGGCGCTGGTGACGGGCCTGAAGCACTACCTGGGGCCCTTCGAGGCCTACGCGCAGGGTGCGCTGCCACAGACACCGTTCCGCGAGGAGCAGCCGCGCCTGGACGTGGACAACTTCTACTACGCGCAGGAGGACGAAGTGTTCGCCGCCGCCGCGCGCGATGGGTTCAGTTGGAGCGTGCATCGCCCGCACACAGTGATCGGCGCGGCGGTGGGCAATGCCATGAACATGGGCACCACGCTGGCGGTCTACGCCGCGCTGTGCCGGCACCTGGGGCGTCCGTTCTACTTCCCGGGCTCGCCGGCGCAGTGGAACGGGCTGACCGACATGACCGACGCCGGACTGCTGGCAAGGCACCTGCTCTGGGCCACGCAGACCCCGGCGGCCTTCAACCAGGCTTTCAACGTGGTCAACGGCGATGTGTTCCGCTGGCGCTGGATGTGGGAGCGGATTGCGGCGTGGTTCGATCTTGAGCCTGCCCCGTTCACTGGCGAGGTGCGGCCGCTGGAGCAGCAGATGGCTGACGATGCGGCTGCATGGTCGGCGCTGGCCGCTGAGCATGGCCTGCGAGAGCCCGACATCCACCGGCTGATTTCACCTTGGCATACCGACGCCGACCTTGGGCGCCCGCTGGAAGTGATCACCGACATGTCCAAGAGCCGCCGGTTGGGCTTCCTGGACTACCAGCCCAGCGACGATGCGTTCTTCGCCCTGTTCACGCAGCTGCGCGCACAGCGGCTGATTCCCTGAGCAGGCACGGCACGCACGCGCAACGCGGCGTGCCGCGCCCGGGTTACCTTCGACACTGTGGGCGTGCGGCGGCGACCGGCTAGGCTGCGGCATCCGCCCGCCGGGCCCTTCGTGACGCCGCATACCGTGACCATGTCCTGGAAAGTGTCTTCGTTGCTGCTCGCCGCGCTACCGTTCAATGCACGTGCGGCCGACCAATGGATCGTGGCGACCGATCTGTGGGGCAACACGAATTACCAGACGCTGCAGCTGGACGTGCAGGGAACCCAGCTCACCGGCACCCTCGACGGCGACCGCGTCAGCGGCACGCTGCGCAACCGCGACGTGCACTTCACCGCCACCGGCAACGACGGTCAGGTCTACCACTTCAGCGGCCGCATCGACGAGGCACGCATGCAGGGCCAGAGTGACCAGCCGGACACCAACAACCGCGCCGTGCGTGCGCAGCATGCTTTCAGCGCCTGGCGGGTGCCCGCGCGCACCGGCACGGCCGCGCAACGGCACGTGTTCACCCCGGTCGACTACTCCAACACCTTCAGTGCCGACCGTGCCCCGGTGCTGATCATCCATCCCGGCGATTCGGTGCGGACCAAGACCCTCGACTCCGGCGGGGTCGACGAGCACGGCGTCACCCGTGCCCTGTTCGGCAACCCGCAGGTGGGGCCGTTCTTCGTGGTCGGCGCCGAGCCCGGCGACACCCTGGCCATCACCCTCACCTCGCTCAAACTCAACCGCGACTATGCCGACAGCCTGGACGGCGTGGTCGGCCGGCTGAAGACGCCGCGGGTCGCTGCCGAAACCACCGGGCTGGGCAAGCCGGTGCGCTGGGAACTGGACCGGGTGCGCGGCATGGCGCGGCCGAAGGACGCCAGCGGCGCCCTGAAACAGTTCGAAGTGCCGGTGAAGCCGATGCTGGGCGGGCTGGCGGTGGCACCGGGCTTCGGCTACCCACCGTTCTCCACCGGCGACACCGCCGACTTCGGCGGCAACATGGATTTCAACGCGGTCGTGGAAGGCAACACCGTCTACCTGCCGGTGCAGCAACCCGGCGCGCTGCTGTATCTCGGCGATGGCCACGCCCTGCAGGGCGATGGCGAAACCACCCAGTGGGCGCTGGAAACCTCGCTCGATGTCGAGGTGCGGGTGGCGCTGGTGAAGCGGCAGTCGATCGCCACGCCCCGGGTCGAGTCGCCCACCCAGATCATGACCCTTGGGCAGGCCGGCTCCAGCGACGACGCCCTGCGCGTGGCCACCTCGGGAATGCTGCAGTGGCTGCGCCAGGGCTATGGGCTGACCCTGTCCGAAGCCACCCAGGTGCTGGGCGTGGCGGTGCAGTACCACGTCGCGAACCTGGCCGGCCGTAGCGTGGGCGTCGCCGCGAAACTGGACAAGGCCGTGTTGCACACCCTGCCCGCTCCACCGCCGGCAAAACAGGACTAGACGACCGGTCTAATCGGGCGTAGAGTGCAACCCATGAGCACAGCGACTGCCCCTGAACTCCATGACGTCCGCGACAGGATCCTGGCCACCGGCCAGCGGATCATGGGCGCAAAGGGCTTTTCAGCGGTCGGACTGAATGAGGTTCTCACCGCCGCCAGCGTGCCCAAGGGGTCGTTCTATCACTACTTCGGCTCCAAGGAAGCGTTCGGCGAGGCCCTGCTGGAGGACTACTTCGCGGACTACCTGGCCGAGATGGACGCCACCTTCCGCCAGCCCGGCCTGAGCAAGGCGCAGCAGCTGGAGGCGTATTTCCGCGCCTGGCGGGGTGCCCAGTCGTTCGAGGATTGCCAGGGCAAGTGCCTGGCGGTGAAGCTCGGCGCCGAAGTGGCCGACCTGTCGGCCAGCATGCGCGCGGCCTTGCAACGCGGCACGGCCGGCATCGTCGAGCGCCTGGCGCGGGCCATCGAGGCCGGCGTCGCCGACGGCTCACTCCGCATCCACGGCGATCCCACTACGGTGGCCCAGAGCCTGTACCAGCTGTGGCTGGGCGCCAGCATCATGGTCAAAATCACCCGTACCCTGCAGCCCTTCGATACGGCGCTGAGCGCGACCCGGCAAGCACTTCACCCTTCGGCCTGACCGGCCGGAACACCCCGGAGGCACGCCATGACGACGTGCCTTTTCATTCGCCCGCATCGTAGACGACTGGTCTACTTTCCTCACCCCACCCACTTGGAGCTACCGCATGAAGATCCTCATCGTCCTCACCTCCCACGACCAGCTTGGCGACACCGGCCGCAAGACCGGCTTCTGGCTGGAAGAGCTTGCCGCGCCCTACTACGCCTTCACCGATGCCGGCGCCCAGATCGTGCTGGCCTCGCCCAAGGGCGGCCAGCCGCCGCTGGATCCCAAGAGCAACGAGCCCGACTTCCAGACCGACCTCACCCGTCGCTTCGAGGCCGACCCGGCCGCGACCGCGCAGCTGGCCGCGACCGTGCGCCTGGACAGCGTCAACCAGGGCGACTTCGACGCCGTGTTCTATCCCGGCGGCCACGGCCCACTGTGGGACCTGGCCAATGACCGCCACTCGATCGCGCTGATCGAATCGTTCATTGCCGCCAACAAGCCGGTCGCGCTGGTCTGCCATGCCCCGGGCGTGCTGCGTGACGTCAAGGCCGCGGACGGCTCGCCGCTTGTGGCGGGCAAGAAGGTCACCGGCTTCACCAACAGTGAGGAAGCCGGCGTCGGCCTTACCGACGTGGTGCCGTTCCTGGTCGAAGACATGCTGCAGGCGGCCGGCGGGCAGTACTCCAAGGGGCCCGACTGGGGCTCGTATGTGGTCAGCGATGGCCTGCTGATCACCGGGCAGAACCCGGGCTCGTCGGCGGAGACCGCGGCCGTGCTGGTAAAGCACCTGGGTGCGTCGGGCAACGCCTGAGGCCTGGCCGCAGCAATGCCGGCGCGCGATGACGCGCCGGCCTTGCTGCATTCCGCTGGTCATGCCCTACGGGCGCGTCAGCTACCTGCGGGCGCCGTCACCGGGGTGATGCGCCAGATCGTATTGGCCAGGTCATCGGCCACGATCACCGCCCCGCGCGGATCCAGCGTGACTCCGACCGGACGGCCACGGGTCCGGCCGTCATCGCCGCGGAAACCACTGGCGAAATCGATCGGCGCACCGGCCGGGCGTCCGTCACGGAACGGCACGAACACCACCTTGTAGCCCACCGGCGGGTTGCGGTTCCAGCTGCCGTGCTCACCCACGAACACCCCGTCGGCGAACGCGGGACCCATCGCCGCTGACGAGAAGGTCACGCCCAGCGCGGCCACATGTGACCCCAGTGCGTAATCCGGGGCGATGGCCGTGGCCACCTTCTGCGGATTCTGCGGCATCACCCGCACGTCCACGTTCTTGCCCCAGTAGCTGTAGGGCCAGCCGTAGAACGCGCCCTCGCGTACCGAAGTGAGGTAGTCCGGTACCAGGTTGGGGCCGATCTCATCGCGTTCGTTGACCACCGCCCATAGCACGCCCGTGCCCGGCTGCACGGTCAGCGCGGTGGGATTGCGCAGGCCCGTGGCATACACCTTGTGCGCGCCGGTCTGTGCATCCACCTGCCACACCTGCGCACGGTCGATTTCCACCGCCATGCCGCGCTCGGTGATGTTGCTGTTGGAGCCGATACCCACGTACAGGTAGCGCCCGTCGGCACTGGCGGCCAGCGACTTGGTCCAGTGATGGTTGATCGCCGCCGGCAGGTCGGTGACCTTGCTCGGCGCGCCGCTGGCCTTGGTCTGGCCCGGCTGGTAGGCAAAGCGCACCAACGCGTCCTGGTTGGCCACGTACAGCGCATCGCCGATCAACGCCAGGCCATACGGCGCATTGAGGTGGTCGGCAAACACGGTCTTGAGTTCGTACACGCCGTCGCCATCGGCGTCACGCAACAGGGTGAGGCGGTTGCCGCTTTTCACGGCGGTGTTGCCCTTGGACTTGATGCGGCCGGCAATGACGTCCTTGGGCTTCAGGTTCGGGGCGCTGCCGCCGCGTCCTTCCGCCACCAGGATGTCGCCGTTGGGCAGCACCAGCGTCTGCCGCGGAATGGCCAGGTCGGTGGCAATCGCCGCGATGCGGTAGCCCGTCGGCACGGTGGGCGTGCGATCGCCCCAACTGGCCGGCTTGGCGATGGTCATGTCCGGCATCAGGGTGCGGTTGGGCGCGGGCAGTTCGGGGGTGGCGCCGTACTGTTCAAGCTCGGGTGCCTTGTTGCTGCACGCCGAGAGCGCGATGGCCAGCACCGATACGGTGAGCATGGCGGTCTGTGGACGCTTCATCGTGCACCTCCCACGCGCAGGCGGGCGAATCCGACCCAGGTGGCCAGCAGGGCCAGCACCGTGACATTCGCCGACAGCACCAGCGCCCCGGGCATGATGGCCCAGGCATCACGGGCGTGGTGCAGCGAGTTGAAGAAACCGACCACCCAGGTAAGCACCAGCAGTGCGGTGTAGGCGCGCGCGCGGCTGCCGCGCGCCAGGCCCACCAGGGCGCACAGCAGCGCCAGGGTAGTGATCACCATGGCGCCCACCAGCAGCCAGGCCGCGAAGTTGCTCCATTGGATCTCGTAGCTGCTCCAGTAGGCGTAGTCGGCCAGCAGCGCGCCCAGGAACAACGGCAGTACGCCGCCCAGCACCGCTGCATGGAAAGGATGGAGGGCCCATGGGCGGGCCAGCAAGGCAGTCGAGTTCACGGCGGTCTCCAGATGGACGGATGTCCGGACCCCACCGATGCTGCCAGCCGACGGTGATACGCCATGTGATGCACGGCGACGGCGCGGCGCGGATGCCGCGCGCCGTCGTAGGAATCAGGTGCCCGCGCCGGTCAGCGGCTGGTAGGAATCCTCGAAATCCAGGTAGTCCTCGTGCAGCCCCTGCACCAGCCGCCCTGTCGGGCCGTCGGGCCCGGTTTCCATCAGTTGCCACCCCGGCATCCGCGGGTCGTCGCTCATGCCACCCTCATCGAGCACCATCACGAACGCGTTGCCCAGTGCCTTGGCATAGGCCCGCAGCAGCGCGTGCAGCGCAGCCGGGTCCACCGCGGCGCGCATCGTCTGCAGGATGTCCTGCAGATCCGGCTGATCGTAGAGGGCGTCGGACAGCACGTGCTCCACGTCGTCGGCCAGTACGTGGACGTCGTGCAGCACGCGGAACCGGGCGAACTGCGCGATGTTCTCGGACAGCTCGCTGCTCACCCAGTCGCGCGGGGCGGTGCACCCCGCTGCCTGCATGGCCGCGGTGAGCTGGGCACGGCGTTCGGTCTTGTCGTCGGTAGTAGGCATGGAGGTGGCGTCCTTGGCATGCAGCGTGGGAGTGGACCGCCCATGCTACCCAAGCGCGGCCCTACGCGTCTGCCTCGCATGGTCGCCTCAGCGCGCGTCCGGGAAGCCTGCCTCGGCCAGCGCCGCCACGAACACCGCTTCGCTCAGGGTGCTCTCCACCCGCACCTCGCGCGCCGCCGGATCGGTCTCGATGCGCGCGTTCGGGTCTGCGTCCATCAGTGCCTTGGTCACGGAGCGGGCACAGCCGCCGCAGGTCATGGTGGGAATGTTGAAACAGAACATGCAGGACGCCTTGTGGGAAAAGTGTCCGCTTACTTTCCGGCCTGACAGCATGGCAAGGTCAAGCGGTGTCGTGCACGTGGCAAGGCAGGGTTCACTTTGCCGCACGACGGCGCGATGCCACCGGCCCATCGGTGCCGAAACGCGGCGCGCGATGGGGTGCCACGGTGCCCGGTGTGGCAGCGGCGGCGGCCTGCTCGGCGAGGTCGGCAATGATCGGACAGTCCGGCCGATCATTCCCGTGGCAGTGCGCGGCGAGGTGTTCCAGGGTCATCGCCATCGCCTCCAGTTCGGCAATGCGCGTGCGCAGGCCCGCCACGTGCGCCAGCGCCACCGCCTTGACGTCCGCGCTGGCGCGGTCGCGGTCGTTCCATAGCGTCAGCAGCTCGGCGATCTGTTCAACCGGAAACCCCAGGTCACGCGCGCGCCGGATGAAGCGCAGACTGTGCGCGTCCTGCGTGCTGTAGGTGCGGTAGCCCGCTGCGCTGCGTGCGGCCTGCGGAATCAGGCCGATCTGTTCGTAGTACCGGATCATCTTCGCCGACACGCCGGAGAAGGCGGCCGCCTGGCCAATGTTGAACATGGTGTGCTCCTGGGAAACCTGTGGCCCTGCGGGGGGGGGCTTCGTTGTGGTCCATGCATGCCTGGCACAAGCCGGGCAGAGCCCGGCTCTACGGGGTGCCGTGCATGCTTGGCGCCAGCCGGGCAGAGCCCGGCTCTACGCGGCCATCCACGGGACTATCATCGCGCCGATGCCACCGTGGATGTGAATCCTCACCGACCGCCCTGCCCCGGCAGTGCCGGGACAGGAGTTGGCACGTGCTCAGGCCGTTGCGCCACGCGCGTCGGTGGCCATCGGCGCGCGGAAGCGCTTGAGGCGCAGCGCGTTGCCGAGCACGAAGATGCTCGACAAGGCCATCGCCGCGGCGGCGAAGATCGGCGACATCAGGGTGCCGTTCAGTGGATACAGCACGCCGGCCGCCACCGGAATCAGCACGGCGTTGTAGGCAAACGCCCAGAACAGGTTCTGCTTGATGTTGCCGATGGTGGCGTGGCTGAGCGCGATGGCGTTGATCACGCCGCGCAGGTCGCCGGACATCAGCACCACGTCGGCCGCTTCGATCGCCACGTCGGTGCCGGTCCCGATCGCCAGACCGACATCCGCTTCGGCCAGTGCCGGCGCATCGTTGATGCCGTCGCCGACGAAGGCCACCCGCGCTCCGTTCGCGCGGAAGGTCTTGAGCGCGGCCACCTTGCCGTCCGGCAGCACTTCGGCCGCCACCTCGTCGATGCCCAGCTGGCGGGCGATCGCCGCGGCCGTGGCGGCGTTGTCGCCGGTGATCATGGCCACCCGCAGGCCCAGTGCGTGCAATGCGTTGATCGCCTCGGCGGTGGTCTCGCGGATCGGATCGGCCACCGCGATGATGGCCGCCAGGCGCCCGTCAATGGACGCATACAGCGGACTCTTGCCTTCGGCGCCCAGCCGCTGCGCCGCCGTCTGGAACGCCCCCACGTCCAGCCCAAGCCGGGTCATGAAGCGGTCGGCCCCCACCGCGACCCGACGCCCGCCCACCGTGGCGGCCACGCCGAACCCGGGCGTCGCTTCGAAGCCTTCCATYGCCGCCACGTCAAGGCCGCGCTGCGTGGCGGCGACGACGATCGCGTCGGCGATGGGGTGCTCAGAGCGGCTTTCCACGGCGGCCACCAGCGCCAGCACTTCGTCATGGCTGAAGCCGTCGGCCGGCACCAGGTCGGTCAGCTCGGGGCGCCCCTTGGTCAGCGTGCCTGTCTTGTCCAACGCCACCACGCTGACATCGCGCAGCGCCTGCAGCGCTTCGCCCTTGCGGAACAGCACGCCCAGCTCGGCGGCACGACCGGTGCCCACCATGATCGAGGTGGGCGTGGCCAGCCCCATCGCACACGGGCAGGCGATGATCAGCACCGCCACCGCGTTGACCAGCGCGAAGGTCAGCGCCGGGGCCGGGCCGAACACCAGCCAGGCAAGGAAGGTCAGCGCCGCGCCCGCCATCACGGCCGGCACGAACCACATGGTCACCTTGTCCACCAGCGCCTGGATCGGCAGCTTGGAGCCCTGCGCTTCTTCCACCAGGCGGATGATCTGCGCCAGGACCGTGTTGGCACCCACCTGGGTGACACGGAAGCGGAAAGCACCGGTCGTGTTGAGGGTGCCGCCGACGACGGCGGCGCCTGCCTCCTTGGAGACCGGCACCGGTTCGCCGGTAATCATGCTTTCGTCGACATACGACGCACCGTCGACCACCTCGCCATCCACCGGCACCTTCTCGCCCGGCCGCACCAGCACCACATCACCGGTCACCACCTGCTCCAGCGGGACCTCCACCGTAGCGCCGTTGCGTTCCACCCGCGCGGTCTTGGCCTGCAGCCCCACCAGCCGTTTGATCGCCTGCGAGGTGCGGCCCTTGGCGCGCGCTTCCAGCGTGCGGCCGAGCAGGATCAGGGTGACGATCACCACGGCGGCTTCGAAGTAGACGTTGGCGGTGCCGGGCGGCAACACCCCCGGCAGGAACGTGGCCACCACCGAATAGCCGTAGGCCGCCGCCGTGCCCACCGACACCAGCGAGTTCATGTCTGGCGCACCGCGCAGCAGCGCCGGCACCCCCTTGCGGAAGAAGCGGATGCCCGGCCCGAACAGGACCAGGGTGGCCAGCGCGAACTGGATGTACCAGCTGGTCTGCTGGCCCAGCACGTGCATCACCCACTGGTGCATGGCCGGCACCATGTGCGAGCCCATCTCCAGGACGAAGACCGGCAGCGTGAGAGCCGCGGCGATGCACAAGGCGCGCCGCAGCTCGCGCGCTTCCTGCTCGCGCCGCTCGGTGTCCTGGTCTGCCGCGCTGGCGGTCGCGGCACCGGCGCGGCGCGCGGTATACCCGGCCTTCGCGACGGCCGCATCGAGGCTGGCGAGGCTCACCACGCCGGAAAGGTGGCGCACCCGCGCGCGCTCGGTGGCCAGGTTGACGCTGGCCTCCAGCACCCCGGGCACCTGCGACAAGGCCTTCTCCACCCGGCCCACGCAGGAAGCGCAGGTCATGCCCTCGATCGACAGTTCGGTCACCTCCTCGCGCACGCTGTAACCGGCGCCCTGGATGGCACGCACCACCGCCTGTGCGTCGGCCGGGCCGGCAAAGGCCACGTCGGCGCGCTCGGTGGCCAGGTTGACCGCTGCGCTATGCACGCCCGGCACCGCCTGCAGGGCACGCTCGACGCGCCCGACGCACGAAGCGCAGGTCATGCCTTCTACCGGCAGGCTGAGGCGTGCAAGGCCGGCGGAGGGCGGCGGGATCGGACGGGAGGCTGGGCTGGCCATTGTGATGCGCCTGGTGTGCGGGAGTTATCCACCACCATAAAGATTCCCACGATGGGAAGGTCAAGTCCGCCCGTAGATCGTCTGTTGGCTGTGGCAATCCACCTCAGCCCAAGGCATTCAAATGGACCGCCGATGCTGCGATACGCTTGCTCGCCCAGGAGCTTGGCTTTTTCGGCGTCGAACTCCTCGTCGGATCTGTCATCTCCGTGTGCCGGCCGATTACACACCAGCGGCAGCAGCCCGAGACCGCTACCCCGGGCCGGCGCGGTACGCCGCACCCCCGCGCAAGGAAATGCGTCGCTCCCACCACCAGAACATCACCAGCAACACCGTGCCCATCGCCAGGAACACCAGGCCACTGAGCAGATGCACTTCGACGCTGGTGTCCAGCGCCTTCATCACCTTCAGTGCGACATGGCGTTGGTAGTGGACAAGATCGCGCTGGGGGTGATCGACAAAGTAGCGGTCCAAGCTCCCGCGGACGTTGATCCATGATCCGCCGTGATCGGAGCTGTCAAAGGTGTACATGCCGAACGCCATCTGCGCGACACCGGCCAGCATGCAGAACAGGCCCATCACCAACAGGATCCAGCGCATTGTCGTTCCTCGACGATGGGGCCAGCGGGTGGCCGTCCAGCACAGGGGCGGCAGGCGCCGCCCAGCACGCAGCGTAATCCCTCTCCCCGCCGTGCGCACACCCTGCCCGGCCCCACCGGTCCCGAGCCGGCCGCCGTTGGTCCCTTGCCCCCTCCCTTCGTCCCGCGCCCCATGACGGCGGGGTGTGGCGGGCACACACTCGGTCCCATCGCTACCGGCTCAGCGCCAGGGAACACTCCGATGAAACGACGTGACTGCCTCAAGGCCAGCCTGGCCCTGCCCCTGCTGCCGCTGGTCCTGAAGGCAGCGGCCGCCGCACCCCTGTCTGGCCCCCGGGTACGGCCGGGCACTGCCGGGTGGCCGGGCCGGGCCGACTGGACCCGGCTGTCGCAGGCGGTCGGCGGGCGGCTGTCGGTGCCGCAATCGCCGTTCCTGAGCGATGCAGCCACGCGTGCCGAAGCGCTGGCGCAGATCCACAACCCCTTCTACATCGGGGACCAACCGGGCCTGACCCAGACCAGCGGGTACTTCGGCGCATGGCGTTCGGTGGCGAGCGCGCAGATGGTGGCCGCCACCAGCAGCGCCGACGTCGCCGCGGCCGTGAACTTTGCCCGCACCCATCGGCTGCGGCTGGTGGTCAAGGGCGGCGGCCACAGCTACCACGGCACCTCGTGCGCGCCGGACTCGCTGCTGGTCTGGACCCGGGCGATGAACCAGGTCCAGCTGCACGACGCCTTCGTGCCACAGGGCGCGCGCCTCGGCACGGTGGCGCAGCCGGCGGTGAGCGTGGGCGCCGGGGCGATGTGGATCGACGCCTACAACGCCGTGACCACCCATGGCGGGCGTTACGTGCAGGGCGGTGGGTGCACGTCGGTGGGCGTGACCGGGCTGGTCACCGGCGGTGGCTTCGGCAGTTTCTCCAAGGCATTCGGCAGCGCGGCAGCGAGCCTGCTGGAAGCCGAGGTGGTGACCGCTGACGGCCGGGTGCGGGTGGTCAATGCGGACAACGACCCGGACCTGTTCTGGGCATTGAAGGGGGGCTGTGCGGCCAGCTTCGGCATCGTCACCCGGATGACCCTGAAGACCCATGCCCTGCCCGATACGTTTGGCGGACTCTCCTTCAAGGTGCAGGCCAGCACCGAAGAACAGTGGCGTGCGCTGGCGGCGCAGGTACTGCGCTTCTACCGGGACCGCCTGTGCAACGCCCACTGGGGCGAGCAGATCACCTTCGCCGGTGACCGCACCCTGTCCATCTCGATGGTGTTCCAGGGCCTCAGCCGCGAGGCGGCGGCAGCCACGTGGCAGCCGCTGCTGGACTGGATCACCGCACACCCGGGGTACACCGTGCGCGAACCGCTGCAGGCGCTGGCGATGCCGGCGCGCGACTTCTGGGACGCGGACTTCTTCCGCCAGCATGCGCCGACGATCATCGCCGAGGACACCCGTGCCGATGCGCCTGCCCACCACATGCTGTGGAAGGGCGACCAGGGCCAGGTCGGCTGGTTCCTGCACGGGTATGCCTCGGCGTGGATGCCGTCGGCCCTGCTCGGCGAAGACCAGGTGGTGGCCGCCGCGACGGCGCTGTGTGCCGCCGCGGTGCACATGGACGTGGGCCTGCATTGCAACAAGGGCCTGTTCGGCGCACCCGCCGACGCGATCGCGGCAAGTGCCGACACCGCCACCCACCCGGCACTGCTGGACGCCTTCGCGCTGGCGTTGATCGGCACTGCCGGCGGCCCGGTCTATCCCGGCTATGGCGGCCGCGTGGACGAACCCGGCGCGCGCCGGGGCGCGCTACGGGTGCGGCGTGCCTACGACGCCCTGTCGGTGCTGGTGCCCAAGGCGCCCGCGTATGTGTCCGAGTGCGACTACTTCCAGGCCGATTGGCAGCAGGCCTTCTGGGGCCCGCACTACCCGCGCCTGCTGGCGACCAAGCAGCGCTACGACCCGGACGGGCTGTTCGTGATCCATCACGGCGTGGGCAGCGAGGCCTGGAGCGCGGACGGCTTCGCGCCGCGCAGCGGCTGACGCTTCGCTCAGGCGCGCGCGGGCGTTCTCGGCGGGCGCGCAGACGCCGCCTACGGCAGGGCGCGCGTGACCCCCTGCACGTGCAGCCCCTGCTGGCCTGGCGTAGCCTGCGGGCAGCCCGCCACCGGAGATGTCCCGTGATGCCGTTCCCGACCGCTTCCGCCCTCCCCGCCCTGTTGTCGCTCGCCATCGGCGCGGCGTTGGCGCTCAGCGCGCCGTCCACGCACGCGCAGGCAGCCGCTGCCGCGTCGATGCCGCCGGCGACGGTACCCGGCGCACCCATGCCGGTGTCTTTCAATGCCCTGCTCGACGCACAGACCATGGCCGCGATCAACGCCGACCCGGAGCTGCGCACGATGCTCGGCATCAGCGGCGACGGCCAGGCGGACAGCTCCGACCAGCTCACCGATGTGTCGCTGGCACGGCGTGAGGTCAACCGCCGGTTCCTGGCCGACAATCTGGCGGCGATCACGCAGTGGCAGGGCGCCCCGCTGGATGCGCAGCAGCAGCTGAGCAACGGCCTGGCGCGCTGGTTCTACCAGACCCAGATCGACCTGATGGCGGTGCCGTGGTCGGCGGCGTGGTTGCCGGTGGGCGGCAGCACCTATGCGGTGGACCAGTTGTTCAGCCTGCCGGTGAACCTGCCACAGTTCATGGACAACCAGCATGCGGTCACCGATGAGACCAGCGCGGCGCACTACATCGCCCGCCTGCAGGCGATGGGACCCAAGCTGGACCAGGTGCGCGCCAACGTGGACATGCAGGCCGCGCAGGGCGTGGTGCCGCCCGAAGTGGCGCTGCAGGGTGCCGCCGACCAGTTCCGCATGCTGCTCGAACCTGCGCCGAAGGACAGCCTGTGGGTGCAGTCGCTGCAGCGCAAACTGGAGAAACTGCCGGCGATTTCCGCCGCACGCCGCGCCGCGTTGGTCGCGCAGGCCACGCGCGCGGTGCAGCAGTCGGTCAACCCGGGCTACCAGCGCCTGCTGGCCGATGTGCAGGGCCTGCAGGCGCGCCACCTGGGCGACAAGGGCGTGTGGGCGCTGCCGCAGGGCAAGGCCTACTACGACGCCGCGTTGCGCTGGTACACCAGCACCGACCTGGACGCCGATGCGATCCATGCGGTCGGGCTGGACGAGGTGGCGCGGGTGGAGACGCTGATGGACGCGCGGCTTGACCAGCTGGGCCTGCGCGAGGGCAGCGTGGCCGCGCGCGTGCAGCAGCTGCGGCAGGACCCGCGCTACCTGTATGCCGACACGGATGCGGGACGCAAGGAACTGCTGGGCGACATCGAACAGCGCCTGCGCGACCTCGACCCGATCCTGCCCGCCTGGTTCGGCCACCTGCCGCCGCAGAAGCTGGTGGTGCAGCCGGTGCCGGCGCACATGCAGAAGACCTCACCGGGCGGCTACTACTACCCACCGGCAATGGACGGTTCGCGGCCGGGCACGTTCTTCATCAACCTGGGCGACATCGAGTCCAACACGCGCTGGAGCATCCCCACCCTCACCTACCATGAGGGCTCGCCGGGCCACCACTTCCAGATCTCGATCGGGCAGACCCTGACCGACCTGCCGTTGCTGCGTCGCAGCCTCAATCCCAGCGCCTTCAGCGAAGGCTGGGCGCTGTATGCCGAGCAGCTGATGGCCGAGGCCGGCGTGTACAAGGACGACCCGGTCGGCGACCTGGGTCGGCTGCAGGCCGAGATGTTCCGCTCGGTGCGGCTGGTGGTGGACACCGGCCTGCACCGCAAGCGCTGGACGCCCGAGCAGGCCGCCACTTACATGCAGGAAAAGACCGGCATGAAGGCCAGCGACGTGCGCGTGGAGATCAACCGCTACCTGGTCCAGCCGGGCCAGGCTTCGTCGTACAAGATGGGCCAGCTGCAGTTGCTGGCCCTGCGCGAACGCGCACGCCAGGGGCTGGGCACGCGCTTCGACATCCGCGCCTTCCACGACCTGGTGCTGGGCAACGGCGCGATGCCGATGACCGTGGTGGCGCAGGCGGTGGACGGCTGGATTGCCGCCGGCGGTGGCGACCCGCGTCGCACGCCCTGAGCGCGGCGCGCGGCAGCGTGCGATGCTGCGCGCCTCCCCACCACCGCACGGCGCCCCCCCCCATGGCACAGGTCCAGATCGTTTCCGACGGCCCCAACTACCGCCACCACATCCGCAGCGGCGTGCACGAGGTGATCGCCGACGAACCGGCCACACTCGGTGGCCAGGGCGCAGGCCTGGCCCCGTTCGACCTGTACCTGGCATCGCTGTCGGCCTGTACCGCGATCACCCTGCGCATGTATGCGGAGAAGAAAGGGTGGGATCTGGGCACCTTCCGCGCCGAGCTGAGCTCCTCGCGCGATGCCGCCGGCAAGCTGGTGGTGCACCGCATCCTGCATGCCAGTGGGGCGCTGAGTGATGCGCAGTGGCAGCGCCTGCTGGACGTGGTCGAAAAGACCCCGGTGACCCTGGTGATGCGCGAGGGCGCCACCATTACCAGCGAACGCGGCCCGGCCTGATCGCCCTCACCTGCCGATAACAAACGCAGAAAGCCGACCGCCGCTGCATCCGCCACGCTGCTTCACGCGTAGATCCTGCTGCGTCACTTGGACGCTCCTGCTGGGACCCTGCACATGAAAAGCTCGCTGACCGGTCTGCTTCTGCTTGCCTGCCTGTCCACCGCCGCCGCGCCGCTGGCGTTCGCGCAGGCGCCGATGGCAGGCCACGACCACGCCATGGCCGCCAACCCCATGGTGGGCGGTGCGCCGATGTACGCCACCAAGGACATCATCGACAACGCCGTCGCCTCCAAGGACCACACCACCCTGGTTGCCGCGGTCAAGGCCGCCGGCCTGGTCGAGACGCTCAAGGGCCCGGGTCCGTTCACCGTGTTCGCACCGACCAACGCCGCCTTCGCCGCACTGCCCAAGGGCACGGTCGACGGGTTGCTGAAGCCGGAGAAGAAGGCCGACTTGACCAAGGTGCTCACCTACCACGTGGTGGCCGGCAACCTCGACAGCACCGCACTGATGGCCCGGATCAAGCAGGGCGGCGGCAAGGCGGCGCTGACCACCGTGCAGGGTGAAACGCTCACTGCCCGCCAGGTTGGCAAGGGCATCACCCTGACTGACAGCAAGGGCGGCACCGCCCGGGTCACCATTGCCGACGTGCGCCAGAGCAACGGCGTGATCCACGTGGTGGACAAGGTGCTGATGCCCTGACCCACCCGCCGCGCAACGGCGGGCGGCGACGCTGCAGGAACGGGCGTCGCCGCGGGACCGGTAAAGGATGACCTGGCCCGCCGCCCCGGTGCGATGACGGGGGAGACATCCTGCGGGGGCGACGAGCCAGGTCAAAGAACACCCCGGTCGATGCGGGAGAGATGCATCGACGCGGGGTACCAACGGGGGAAGACGCGTGGCCGTGCGCCACGCAAGGGCTCAGCGCGTCTGCGCGAGGCCGGAGATTTCGACGCGACGGTTCGGCGCCAGGCAGGCAATCACCGCCTGGCGGTTGCCTTGTGCGCATTGCACCAGCGGGTCGGCCTTGCCGCGCCCTTCGGCCACGATCGCCGCAGCCGGCACCCCGCCCTGCACCAGCGCATCGCGGACGGCCTGCGCGCGCCGTTGCGACAACACCTGGTTGTAGCCATCGCTGCCGATCCGGTCGGTGTAGCCCAGCACCTGGATGGTCTGCACCTGGCTGGCACTGCGCACCTGCTGCAACAGCGCATCCACGCTGCGGCGACCGGCCTCGGTCAGGGTGGCGCTGTCAAAGGCGAACAATGCATCGGCCGACAGGCGCACCGGTTCACTGGGCATCGGTGCAGGCGGCGGGGGCGGCGGAGGCGGTGCCGGCGGCTGCAGCAGCGCGGCGCAGGCCTGCGGCTTCCAGTAGCCGGCCTGGGCCACGCCCTTGCCGTCGAAATGCACCTGGAACTGGCAGGTAAAGTAATCACCGCCGGGATTGCTGCGGAAGTTGAACAGGTAGTTCCACTCGTGCACGCCCCACATGCCCTCGCCGAAGTGCGGCGTGCCCAGCAGGGTGTACAACTGGCGCTTGGTCATGCCGCGCGCGAACAGGCGCAGGCTGTCCAGGTCGACGAACAGGCCTTCCTTCAGCGTGGCCCGCTTCGGATCGGGGAAGCTCACCTCCCCCGCCTCCGGTGTGACCGCGGCGCCTTCCGGCATGTCGCCCTTGTGCTTGCCACCGCTGGCGCAGGCGCTGAACAGCAACACCGCCAATCCCAGCGACAGTGAGCGCAGCAACGGCGTGTGGTCGTGTGCAATCGATGATGCGGACATGGTTTCCCCCTGGTGCGCGACGCCGCGCTGGAATCCCCGGTGCGGCAGGCTGCCGGCACCGGGAACGAATCACTGCGAACGGTTCAGTACGGCGTGCTTACCACTGGATGCCCGCACCAACCGACACCCCGCCCTCGCCACGGCTGTTGGTGGTCCCGGCCACCTTGTAGATCCACCGCCCGCCCTCGGACACCCCGGAGATGCCCACGGCCACGCCGGACTCGCCGTTGTAGCTGCCGGCAGCCACCGCGGCCATGCTGCGCCCGGCCTCGTACGGCTGCGGCAGCCCGGCCACCGCCATCGCCGCGGCCACGCCGGCCGAGGCACGGTCGTCGGTACGGCGCAGGTTGCGGTCGAACGAATCGAACCGCTCGTCGGTATAGGCCTTGGACCAGTCCAGGGTCTGGTTCATGCCGGCACGCAGCTGGTCCACGTTGACCGCGTCGGTACCGGCGGTGCCGGCCGCGACGTTGCGCACGGTGGTCGGCCCGGTGCTGGTGCTGCCCAGGGTGACGCTGTTGAGGTTGGTCGTGCCGTTGACGTTGCTGTCGTAGCGGATGGTGCCCTGTTGCGATGCCTGCAGCTGCCGCACATTCACCGCATCGGTGGCGGCCGAGCCGTCGCCGACGTTGGTGATCTGGCGCTCCGCGCCCGCGCTGCCCACCGACACGGTGTTGTCGCGCGTGGCCACCGACCCGGCGCCCAGGGCCACCGTGTTGCTGCCCTGTGCACTGGCCCCGTTGCCCAGTGCGGTGCTGTTGGCACCGGCGGCGCTAGAGCCGGCACCCCCGGCGGCCGCATTGGCCCCGGTCGCTGCGGGGGCCGCCAGGTTGTTGCTGTTGTTGACCTGGAACATGCCCGACGTGCCGTTGTTGATGTTGTTGATCTGGGTGTCGGTGTAGGCCTTGGACTGGTCGATGGCGTAGTTCACGCCGTTCTGCAGCTGGCCCACGTTGACCGCGTCGTAGCGCTCGGAGCCGTCGGCCACATGGGTGACCTTGCGTTCGCCGCCGGTGCTGCCCACCGACACCTCACCGGCCGAACTGCTGCCGCCGGCCGCGCCGAACGCGCCGGTATAGCCGCTCTCGGCGCCCACGCTGGCCACCGAACCACTGCCCAGCGCCACGCTGTTGTCGGCACTGGCGGTAGCCCCATCGCCGATCGCGGTGCTGCCGCTGCCGCTGGCTGAGGCCAGCGGACCGATCGCGATGCTGTCGGCGCCGGTGGCACTGGCAGCGGCCTTGGTCGAATTGACCTGCACGAACGGGCTGCCCGCACCCGGCTGGATCTGGTCGATGCGGGTGTTGAGGTTGAGCAGCGAATTGTCCACCGCGGCGAAGGCCACGGTGACGTTGCTGTAGTCATTGCTGAGCACGCTGCCGTCGGTGGCGATCGAGGAAATGCTGAAGGTCGGCGCGGTCCAGATGTTGGTGGTCGGGTCGACGCTGGTGGTGCCGCCGAAGTAGCCCACCAGAGCGTTGTTGGTCTGGAACAACTGGTTGCCGGTCACCGCATCGCGGCTGCCGGCCAGCACGCTGCCATCGGCCAGGTTGGTCAGTGCCACCGCCGCGCCCGCGCCGCTGCCGGTCAGGGTGATGCTGTCGGTGGCGTTGCCGGCGCCGTCCACGTCGTACTTCACCGCCAGCTTGTCCACCGCGTCGGTCTGGTCGGCCACGTTGGCCAACGACTGGCTGACCGCATCGAAGGCACTGCCCACGTCGTTGTAGTCGCCCGGGGCCACCTGGCCGGTGCTGGACACCGCATTGATGGTGTAGGTCGGCGCCGTGATCACGCCATTGGCATCGACCGCGGCACCGCCACCCAGGTGCGTGGCCAGCGCCTGGTTGGCATCGAACAGCTGGGCGCCGTTGATGGCCTCGGTGCTGATGGCACTGATTGCACCGGCCCGCAGATTGCGCAGGCTGGTGGTGCCGGTGCCGTTGCCAAGCGTGGCACTGGCATAGTTGACGCTGCCGTCGGGATTCTCGTCATAGCGCAGCGCGCCCGCTTCGGAGGCCAGCATCTGGCCCATGTTGACCGCATCGGTCGCCTGCGTACCGGCGGCCACGTTCACCACCTGGCGCTCGCTGCCCACCGCACCGACCGACACCGTGCCATCGCGATCGGCCATGGCGCCGGCACCCACGGCAATGGCATTGGCCGCCATCGCCGTGGCACCGGTGCCTACCGCAATGCTGTCCGCACCGGTCGCCACGGCATCCAGTCCGGTCGAGTTGATCTTCAGGAAGCGGCTGCCAACCCCGTTGCGGATGTCGGTGATCTGCGTGTTGAGGTTGACCAGCGAGCCATCCACGGCCGAGAAGGCATCGGTGGCGTTGTCGTACACGCCGGGGGCGACGGCGCCACTGTTGGACACCGTGGTGATGGCAAAGCTCGGCGCGGTCCAGGCGCCGGTGGCCGGGTCGTAGGCGGTCAGTCCGCCGAAGTAGTCGACGATGGCCTGGTTGCTGGCGAACAGCTGCGCGCCGTTGACCGCTTCGGTACTGGCTGCGCCGATCGCGCCCGGGGCCAGGTTGGCCAGCGTGGTGGTGCCGGTGCCGCCGCCCAGGGTGATGCGGCGGTAATCGGCGCCGCCGGCACCGTCGTCGTCGTAGGTCACCGCGAACACGTCCAGCGCGTCGATCTGGTTGATCGCGCCCTGCAACTGGCGCACGTTGACCGCATCGGTGGCCGCGCTGCCGGCCGCGACGTTGGTGATCTGCCGCTCGCCGCCGGCAAAGCCGACCGATACTTCACCGGCCGACACCTGCGGCGCAGTCAGCCCGTAGGCGCTGTAACTGGCCTGCGCGCCGCGGTTGGCCACCGTGCGATAGCCCAGCGCCACGCTGTTGGCCTGGCTGGAGGTGGCTTCGGCACCGAGCAGCACCTGGCCGTTGGCCGTGCCCATGGCACTGTCGCCGACCACCACCGAATGGCCCATGCGCGCGGCATAGTCGGCGGTGGGCACGCCGGTCGGATCGTTCGGGTCGTTCTGGCCCGCGCCGGGGAACGCCACGTTGGCATCCACCTTGGCCAGCTCGTGGCGGGCGTTGGCACCGATCACCACTTCGCGCGAACCGTTGGCATACGCACCGTCACCGACCAGCACCTGGTAGTCCTGCGCGGCGTTGACGGCCCAGCAATCCACACTGGCCACCAGCAGGTCCACGCACGTGTTGGACCAACCCGGCGCCTGGTCCGGCAGCAGCAGGCCCAGCAACCCGTTCGGGTTGCCGTTGTTGATGTTGTAGATGTAGCTGTCCGAGGTGACCCCGCCGATCAACGTCAGGTGCGAGCTCCCGCCCGTGGTGGCGCCGCCCAGCCCGTTGAGCAGGGTGCCCACCGGGGTCAGGTTGACCAGCGGCACGCCCAGCACGTTGGTGACCGAGTAGGTCTGCATCACGTTGGCACTGCTGACGGCCAGCTTGCCGTTGCGCACGTACCCGTCCCCACCCAGCAGACCCTGCGCGGTCGGGCCGACCAGGGTCGACAGCGAACCGACCAGGCCGCCGGTGCCGATGATCAGCCCGGCATCGGGGTCCGGCGCCGCTGGGGCCTTGGGATGGCCCGGCGGCAGCGACGTCGGTGCCGGGAACACCCCGCCCACCACACCGCCCACAACGTTGCCGACCGTGCTGCCCACGCCACCCACCACGTTGCCGAGCGTATCGCTGACCCCGCCGACCACGTTGCCGACGGTGTTGCTCACGCCGCCGACCACGTTGCCCAGCGTATTGCCGACGCCGCCGAGCAGATCGCCCACGCCGCCCAGCAACCCGCCGGACGCGGCGGTCGGTGACAGCGCCAGGGAACTGGTCTGCGACACCGCGGCATTGGCATCCACCAGCTTCTGGTTGCGGTCGGCCACCACGACGGCATGGGCCAGCGCATCCACCTTGACCCCGCCGGCGACGCCGGTGGCCAACGTGGAGGTGATGGCATCGTCGATACCCTCGCTGACCGTTTCATTGCTGCCCAGCGCCACCGTGGCATCGGCCCCCACGCTGGCGGCCAGCTTCGGCGCGGCGACAGCCACGGCCGCGCCAACGTCGGCGTGCACGGCCGCATGCGCTGCCACCGGCGTTGCGCGCTCCGGCGCCGCCAGCTGCCGCGGCAGCGCCGCCTTGATCTTGACCCCCACGTCCACGGCCGCCTGCGCCGACGTGGCGGCGGCGGGCTTGCCGAGCCCCAGGTTGAGGTTGACGTTGGCGGCCGCGCTCAACGCCGGCGTGCTGTCGCCCGTGCGCACCATCGCGGCCAGCGCGGCCTCGGCGTCCACCTTGACCGGCAGCGGCGCGTACTTGTTGGTCAGCGCATCCAGATCGCTGCGGGTCTGGCTCTCACCTGCCCACGCCGTTCCGCTGCACAGGGCCAGTGCCAGGCCCATCGACAGCATCGACAGCGGCACCTTCAGGTGCACCACCACCGGGCCGGCCACCAGGCTGCCACGCGAGGTGGCCACTTCCGAGACGACCACCAGGGCATTCAGCCGGTGGCTCCATACGAGTCGAAAGATACGGTTCATCAGGTATTCCCCCGTGTACGAACGATGTGGACTGCATCCATGCCTGTTGGCACTTGGAGGTCATTACAGTCGCCACGTCGTCGCTGGGGCACTTCATTCCGGCAGCACCTGCGTGCGTTCCGGCAAGACAAGAACGAAAACCGGCAGTGGCATGCGCAATTCCGGCAGATTGCCGGAAACGTGCATTTCAGGGGGGGCTGCAGGAAGCGGCGATGGCCGCCGTGGTCAGGCCGGGCTGCCGATCTGCGCCGGCGCACGCATCAGGGTGTCGCGCGGCAGCTCACCAAATACACGACGATAATTGTCGGCAAAACGGGACAGATCCCACAGGCCGCAGCTCAACGCCACCGCCTTGACCGACTTGCGGCTGGAGTCGGCCATGGACAGCCCACGGCACGCCGCGCATAGCCGCAGCATCGACAGATACCGGTTCGGCGAGGTGCCAAACAGGTCTTCAAACGCATAGCGCAGTGCGCGCTCGCTTACGCCGGCCGCGTCACAGATTTCATGCATGTAGATATAGCGACGCAGATTGAGCCGCATGAAATTCTCCGCACGCTGCGCGATCAGGTAGTGCGCGCGCCGTGCCCGGCTGTTGGACGGGCGATCTTCATTGCCCGCCCCCAGCAAGGCCTGTATGTGGTCGTGCAGCAGCGATTCGACCGCGTCTGCGGCCAGCGACGCGCCGGGGTCGGCAAGCGTGGCGTGCAGCCCCGCGTAGCGCTCGACCAGGCTGGCGCCGGCGCGCGAGACGTCGGGATTGAACAGCGACAACGCCTGGCCGGACGGCAGCGTGCTGCGCAGGCTCAGTGCCGTCAGCTTGCGCTGCACGCGCTGCATGGGTGCCAGCAGCAGGCTCAGCCGCGTGCCCGCGCTCAAGGTGAACTCGCTGATGCCTTCCGGCAGCACGGTCACCACCATGCCGGCACTGAGCGGAATGCCGTGGCACCAGCTCTGCGCCTCGTCGGTGGCGTGGATGAACCCAAGCAGGCACCAGTCCTGCGGCAGCATGAAGCGGCCGCGGAAGTGGAAGCCACAGTGCGCGGCAAGGAACAGGGCTTCGTCATGCACGCGCGAGTGCAGTGCCGCCCGCGGGCCGTTGCCATCCAGCAGCACGGTTTCCAGATCGCAGACGCGCAGCACCGCGCTCAGCGTGGCCAGGTCATGGGACCGTAGCGCGCCGTGCTCGCCTGCTTTTCCGTCCACTGCACCATCCACCATGACAGTGATGCCCCCGTTGGCCTGGATGCGGGCAGCCCATTGCCGCCACCCGTGCTACTTCCTGTTGCTGCCAATCAACGCCACACGGCGTCTGAACTTTCTGGCCCGCGCAGGTGCGCTGGACACAGCATCTACATGAACAGTTTATCCGCGCGACCGGAGCTGATTACCCCCGGATTATCGATGCGCATTTTCGGCAAGTATGCATGAACTGGGCGCGCGGTAAACCCGTCGCCAACAATTGAATCCACGTGCGCGCGCAATGCCTGCAAACCGCTGTGATTGCGCCGCGAATGCGTCAAAAAACCGTCATCACCCGGGCTTCACCCTATAAACACGCCACCTTCACTTTATAAACATTAAATGGTTGTCAAAACACCCGGCTCGAATAACGGGTGAAAGTGCAGGCGCTCAAGTTGGAACGACGTCTGCCGTTTATGTGTATTGAAGGACTTTGTTGGCGCCGATCATTATGGCAGGCATCACCCGGCAGCTCCGTGGCGGAAACCGGGAATGTACGACAGGGGGGATACCGATGCAGACGCTCATTGCTACGTGGCTGTTCTCTTCCCCGCATGCGCAGGCGATCACGCCGCGCCTGTCGTTGCCGCCTGCTCCCCGCCATCCGAACCCGGCCGCCCTGGACGCATCCAGGTAGGCCGGCGGCTGCTTCGGCAGCCGCCCCCTGCGCAGGGATCGCGCAGATTACGGGATGGAACCGGCGGAGCCGGGACGCACCATCCACATGCAGGCAGTCCAATCGATTGAACGGAACAGGGAGTAGACCGTCATGAAAGGCTCAATCCGCACGTTTCTCACTGAAGAAGATGGTGTCACCGCGCTCGAGTACGGCATTCTCGCCGCCGTGATCGCCGGCGTACTCGTGGTTGCCGCGCGAACCGGCCTCAACGAGATGTTCACCGCGCTGTTCGACAAGCTCAAGACGCTGGTGGACAGCGCTGGCGGCGGCACCACGCCCACCCCGCCTACCGGCTGATAGTCGCTTCACCCGGTTAATGGACGACCGCAGGCCCGCACCTGCGGCAACGCCAACGGCGTGCCCCGCACCCCGTATTCGATGCGCCATGGAGGAGCCCTCGGATGTCACTGCTGCCCGTACTGGCCGTGTTGTTGAGTGCACAGGTCGCCATCAGCGACCTGTACGCCCGGCGCGTGTCCAACCGCTGGTTGCTGTGCGTGGGCATGGTGGCCCTGGGCGGGTTGCTGTGGATGTGGGCGGTGCGCGGGGCACCGTTCCCCGGTATGCATCTGGCCGGCGCGGTGGTGGGACTGGCAGCCCTGCTGCCGTTCTATGCGCTCGGCTGGATGGGTGCCGGGGACGTGAAGTACTTCGCGGTACTGGGCCTGCTGCTGGGGATGCCGGCCCTGCTGCCGATCTGGGTGGCAAGCAGCCTGCTGGCCGGCGCGCACGCGGGCTGCGTGCTGCTGGCGCCCGGCCTGCGCACCGCACTGCCGCTGCGCGTGCAATGGCTGCACGCACGTGCACAGGAGCAGTGGCAGGCACGGCCGTTCGTGCGCCAGATCCACGCATCGCGCCAGGGCCGCGCCGGGATTCCCTATGCCGCGTACCTGGCCTTTGCCACCGTGGGTTTCATTGCCTACGGCACCTATGGAGCATCGTCATGACCGCGTACGCACGGTTGCACCGCCAACGCACACGGCAACGCGGCGTGGTGACCCTCGAATTTGCGTTCATGCTGATCCTCGGCGTGGTCCCGCTGCTGCTGTTGACCTACACCGGGGTGATGATCATGGCCGCCCAGCAGACCCTTTCCCAGGCATCGGCCGAAGGCGCGCGCGCCTCGCTGCGTTATGCCAGCCCCAATGAACGCCGTGTGGCCGCCTGCCAGGCGGCGCAGCGCTCGATGCAATGGCTGTTGAACTTCGCCGGGCAACAGGCCAACTGCACTACCGCCGGCGCGCCGCCCATCGTGGTCAGTGCACCTGCGCCCTGCGCGGGCCTGGCCAGCGCGCAGTGCATGCAGGTGTCGGTCAGCTATGACTACCGCAGCAAGCCGTTTCTGCCGGGTACCGGCCGGGTGTATGGCTGGCTGATCACCGAACCCATCCGCAGCACCGCCGTGGCCCAGCTCGACCTGGGTACACCGTGATGGGCCGCACCGACACCATGGAGGCTGTTGCATGCTCAAGCTGACCCGCATTGCCGCCGTCGCACTGATCGCGCTGGCCCTGCTGCTGGCCGTGGTGGCCTTCCTGGTCAGTCGGCGTGCCGCCCCCACCGTGGTGGCCGCGCCGCAGGTGGCTGGCCAGCCGCAACAGTGGCCGGTGGTGGAAGCCGCGGGCGAGCTGCCCGCCGGCCGACCGATTAGCGCCGCCGACCTGCGCATCGGCAGCGCGCCGCAGGCACCGCAGGGCGGCTACGCCAGCATCGCCGAGGCCACCGGCGCCGTACCCGTGCACACCATTGCCGCAGGTACCCCACTCAACAGTGCCCTGATGGCACGCGGCTACGCGCTGCGGCTCAATCCGGGCGAGCGCGCCCTTGCCGTGCCGGTGGATGAGCTGGTGGCCGCGGGCAACCGGATCCTGCCGGGCGACTACGTCGACGTGTTCCTCAACCTGCGCGCGCCCCAGGGCATGGGCACCGAAGGCCAGGCGCAGGCACGCCTGTTGTTGTCGCGGATGCGGGTGCTCAGCTACGGCGCCGCAGACACCGCACCGGGCCAGGCCGCGCCCACCGACACCGCCGGCGAAGCCAGCACCGACGCACGCGCGCAGGACATCCAGGGCAGCGCATCGTCCACCAGCAGCACCAGCACCAGCACCAGCGCACCGGTGCGCAGCGCGGTGCTGGCGGTGCCGGTCGCCGAGGCCAACCGCCTGTTGCTGGGCGCACAGCAGGGCCGCCTGTTCCTGGCGCTGCGCAACCCGGCCGATGTGGGCCAACCCGACCAGGAATTGTTCGCCCAGCCCGGCGGCGTGCTGGATGCACGGCGCGAGCTGAGCCCGGAACAGCGGCTCGCGCTGCAGTCTCCCGAAAACGACGCCTACGCCGGCATCGACAGCGACGCACTGGCCGGCCGCAGCACCCGCAGCCCGGCCCGGTCGCCCGCGCCGGTACGCGCCAGTGCACCGCGCCAGGCACCGCGCCTGGACCGCGGTGTCGAAATCATCCGCGGCGATGTTTCCTCCCACAGCGGCTCGCGTTGAGCCATGCCGAGACTTTCCATGACCCAACGCCCTGCCCGCCTGCACCGTTCCCGCCACTGGCCGACCCGCCTGCTGCTGTTGCTGGTGCTGGGCCTCTGCCCGGTGGTGGGCATGGCCAACGCCGATGTGGTGCTGCAGACGCGCGAACAGCGCCCGTGGACGTTGCCGGCCGACCTGGACCGGGTCGCCATCGCCGATCCGGGGGTCGCCGATGTGGTGATGCTGCGGGGACCGCGCCAGGCGCTGCTGGTGGGCAAGGCGCCAGGGACCACCACGTTGTTGCTGTGGCGGCGCCAGCAGAGCGAGCCGCAGCGGATGCAGATCGAAGTGCGCAGCGCAATCCAGGGGGCGCTGCCACCGTCGGGGGACCTGCAGCTCACGCTGCAGGATGGCCAGGGCCTGCTGCAAGGGAGTGCGGCCGGCCTGTTGGACCATGAGCAGCGCCGCAAGGCAGCGACCATGGCACTGGGCAAAGAAGGCCAGCTCGCCGATGTGTCCACCATCGCCAGCGGCGGCGTGGTGCAGGTGGACGTGAAGGTGGTGGAGTTCAACAAGTCGGTGCTGCGCCAGATCGGCATGAGCTTTGCCAACAAGAATTTCAGCGGCAGCAACGGCTTCTTCTACGGCATCACCCGGCCGGGCGGCACGCTGCCGGGCGTACCGCCGGCCACCGATCCGGGCACCGGCCCGGACAACGTGGTGGTCACCAATCCGCTGTCGTCCGCGTTCGGCCTGGTGTTCAAGTCGCTCACCCACGGTTGGGACGCCAACATCGACCTGCTGCAGAACAACGGCATGGCCCGCGTGCTGGCCGAGCCCACCCTGGTGGCCCTGTCCGGGCAGAGCGCCAGCTTCCTGGCCGGTGGCGAACTGCCGATCCTGGAACCGCAGGGCCTGGGTACCACCACGGTCACCTTCAAGCCGTTCGGTATCGGCCTCACGGTTACACCGACGGTGCTCGGCCCCGACCGCATCGCGCTCAAGGTGGCCCCCGAAGCCAGCGATCTGAACTACGCCGCGGGCATCTCCTACAACGGCGTGCAGATCCCCTCGATCACCACCCGTCGTGCCGATACCACGGTCGAGCTGGGCGACGGCGAAACCTTCATCATCGGCGGACTGGTCAGCAACACGGTCAGCTCCAGCGTCGACAAGATTCCGCTGCTGGGCGACCTGCCGATCATCGGCGCATTCTTCCGGAGCCTGAACTACAAGCGCGAGGAAAAGGAACTGGTGATCATCGTCACCCCACGACTGGTGCAGCCGCTGGCCCGCAACACGGTGGTGCCGCTGCCGGGCGACCGCGAGGCCAAGCCCAACCTGCCGGTCTGGGGCGCGTGGCTGCTCAGCCCGGCCTCGTCGGACCAGCTGCCCGGCTTCTCGCGCTGACCCGATGCCAGGAGACCAGCCCGCATGTCCACCGCCACCCTCCACCTGCTGCAACCGATGGCGCCGCCGATGAGCCTGGTACTGGTCGCGCCTGACCGCAGCCTGCTGGACGTGCTCGGCGCCAAGCTGCCGGCCGGTACCCGCGTGCACTGGGAGGACAGCCGCGAGTCGATCGCAGCGCTGGAGGTGCACCGGCGCACCGGGGCCTGCGTGGTGCTGCTCGACTTCCGGCACGAACAGGCCAGCGCCACCAGCGACCTGACCCGCCACCTGCAGCGCGCCCTGCCCGACCTGCCGCTGGTGGCGGTCGGCTCCACCGCCAACGATCAACTTGACGGCGTGGTCGCCGCGCTGCGCGCGGGCATCCGCGACATCCTCGACCTGGACGCGCCCACCGCCGACATCGACGCCGTGCTGCGCCGCGCCGGCGGCACGCCAGGCATGCGCAGCGTGGCGCCCGAGACGGCCCGCAAGGCGCACCTGGTGCTGGTGCTGGGCGTCCGCGCCGGGGTCGGCAGCAGCACCCTGGCCGCGCACGTGGGCGTGCTGGCCCAGCAGCTGGGCCATCCGGTGGCCCCGACCACCGCGAACGCGGACCCGGTCCCGCCCGACAACAGCCTGCTGTTGCTCGACCTCGGCCTGCCGGCCGGCGACGCCGCGCTGTACCTCAACCTGGACAGCCAGTTCCACTACACCGATGCGCTGCGCAACGCCACCCGCATCGATGCCACCTTCGTCCGCACCGCCATGACCCGCCACCCCGGTGGCCTGGCCCTGCTCGGCCAGCCGGCGGGCAGCGAAGCCAGCCCGATCCCCGACCCGGCCGTGCTCGTGCAGCGCCTGCGCGGCGTGTTCGAAAGCGTGTTGTGCGATCTCGGTGGCGCGCCCATCCGGCAGATCCCACGCTCGCTGCTCAACAGCGCCGATGAGATCTGGCTGGTGGCCGACCAGGCCATCGGCACACTGGTATCGCTGGACCTGGCCTTGAAACAGCTGGAGGCACTGGGCGTGCGCGACGGTCGCCTGCAGCTGGTGGTCAACCGCCACGACGAAGCCGGTGGCCTGGCACCCCAGCAGATCGCCGCGCGCTTCAGCCTGCCGCTGCTCGCCACCCTGCCCGACTGCAACCGCCTGCGCGCCAGCGCCAACCACGGCCATCTGTTGCTGCAGGATGCCCCGCGCGACCCGTACCTGCGTGCCCTCACCCCGCTGCTGGCGCGACTGGACCCGGCACTCGCCGGCGTCCTGCCGCGTGGCTGGCGGGAAAAACTCGTCCTCCGCCTGAGTGGTCTCCCATGGAAGACAAAGTGATGCCGTTCGCGCCGCCGCATGCCCGTGCCGATGCCGGCACGATGGACGATGCCGTGGTCTCCCCGTTTGCCCAGTCCGACGAGTACCAGAAGGTACTGGTCGCCGCCCATGAGCACCTGCTCAACAGCATCGAAGACGAACGCATCGACATCGATGCCTGGGCGCCGGACACGGTGGCGCGCTACGTGCACACCCAGACCGCCCTCTTCGTGCAGGAGTGGCGCATCCCGGTCAACGAGTCCGAGATGGAGGTGGTGGCCGCGGCGCTGGTCAAGGAACTGACCGGGTTCGGCCCGCTCGACGACCTGCTGCACGATCCCAGCATCGAAGACATCCTGATCAACGGCTACAAGGACATCCACGTGTCCCAGGGCGGCCGCCTGCTGCGCGCGCCACAGCGCTTCAGCGACGACAGCCACCTGCTGCGGATCCTGCGGCGGATCCTGGCACCGCTGGGGCGCCGGCTGGACGAGTCCAACCCGATGGTGGATGCGCGCCTGCCCAACGGCGGGCGCCTCAACGCGATCATCTCCCCGCTGGCGGTGGATGGTCCCATGGTGTCCATCCGCAAGTTCCGCAAGGACCCGTTCACCCCCGATGAACTGCTGCGCATGGGCACCTTCGACCGCCCCATGCAGGCGCTGCTGCATGCACTGGTGCTGGGCCGCTGCAACATCCTGGTCTCGGGCGGCACCAGTTCGGGCAAGACCTCGCTGCTCAATGCGCTGGCCAGCTACATCCCGGCCGACGAACGCGTCATCACCGTGGAAGACACCGCCGAGCTCTCGCTCAACCATCCGCACGTGGTGCGCCTGGAAAGCCGCATCGGCGGCGCCGACGGCCAGGGCGCGGTGAGCATCCGCGACCTGGTCCGCAACAGCCTGCGCATGCGTCCGGACCGCATCGTGGTGGGCGAGGTGCGCGGCGCCGAAGTGCTGGAAATGCTGCAGGCCATGAACACCGGCCACGACGGCTCGATGGCCACCATCCACGCCAACTCGCCACGTGACTGCCTGTACCGGATCGAGATGCTGGCCGGCTTCGCCGGTTTCCAGGGCAGCGAAGACAGCCTGCGCCGGCAGATTGCCAGCGCGATCGACTTCATCGTGCAGATCTCGCGCCTTGGCAGTGGTCGCCGCGTGCTGGTGTCCATCACGGAAATCACCGGGGTCAGCGACAACCTGATCAGCACCCAGGAAATGTTCCGCCACGAAATCCAGATCGATGCCGACGGCAAGGAGATCGACCGCTGGATCGGGCTCGGCTTCCACCCGCATTCGCACAAGCTCGAGCCGTTCCGGCGGCAGCTGCGCGAGGCACTGGACGGAGGCTACTGAGCATGACCACGGTGCTGCTGCTATGCAGTGCGATCCTGGTGCTGGTGGCCGTGGCCATCGAGCTGTGGATGGGCGCGGCCCGGCGCGAACGCCTGCGCGCCTCGCTGCAGCACACCGAACAACGGCTGGCCGCCACACCCGCCACGCCGCAACTGGCCGGCATGCCCACGCGGCCCACGGCACCGGCTGCACTGCCCACCGGCACCCGCCGCGCCGATGGCCTGCCGTGGGATGCGCTGCTGCAACGCGCCGCGCTGCGCACTGGCTGGCGCCTGCCGATCCTGTGGCTGCTGGGCGCGACACTGCTGGGCTGGGCCGCGGCCGCGCGCATCGGCACCGCGTGGATGTGGCCGATCACCCTGGGGCTGTGCGCGTTGCTGCTGGGGCTGTGGATCTCGCGCCGCATCCTGGCCCTGCAGCGCCGCCTGCTGCGCCAGCTTCCCGACTTCCTGGACAACCTGGTGCGGCTGACCGGACTCGGCAACAGCCTGCAGATGTCCTTCCAGACCGCCAGCCAGCAGGTGCCGATGCCGCTGCGCGGGCTGCTCGATGACACGCTGTCGGGCACCCGCAGCGGGCTCGACCTGGACCGCGCCCTGAGCCAGGCCGCGCAACCCTACCGGCTCGACGTGCTGGACGTCCTGGCCGTGGTGCTGGGGGTCAGCATCCGCATCGGCGGGCGCTCGGACCAGATCCTGCAGCGCATGAGCGACTTCATGCGCGATGTCGACCAGGCCCGCCAGGAACTGATGGCGACCACCTCCGAAACGCGCATGTCGGCGTGGGTGCTCGGCCTGCTGCCGCCGCTGTCGGCCCTGCTGATGGCCATCGCCAGCCCGGACTTCTTCGCCCCCGTGCTGGAGGTGCCGCTGGGCCACCGCATCCTCGGCGCGGCGCTGGTGATGGAACTGATCGGCGGCTTCCTGCTGTACCGCCTGGCGCGCTCGCTATGAGCGCCAGCACCCTGCTCATCGTGGCCTTGCTGCTGCTCGCCCTGGGCGTGGGCCTGCTGGGCATTGCCGGGCTGTGGCTCAGCGGCCAGCAGCAGCGCACCGCCGCCACCCTGCAGGGCGCACTGCGCAGCCGCGAACCGCGCACGCCGGCCGAGTCGGGCACACCACCGCCGGTGGCCGCCGCGCCGCGCGGCTGGGCCTGGCTGGCCACGCTGGGCGAGCGCTTCAACGGCGGCCGCATCGAAGCGGCGCTGTTGGCACCCGAAGACCGCCTGCTGCTCGACCAGGCCGGGTGGCACACGCGGGTCGGCACCGCCACGTTCCTGGCCCTGCGCCTGCTGATCGCGCTGGCCGGCCTGCTGCTGGCCGCGATGGTCTACGACGGCGACGGGCTGAGCCGGGTGGTGGTGATGGGGGCCGCGCTCGGCGCCGGCGTGCTGCTGCCGAAGTTCGCGCTGCGGGCCTGGGCCACGCGGTTGCGCCGACGGGTGTCGGCCGAACTGCCGCTGCTCATCGACCTGCTGCGCCTGCTGCAGGGCGTGGGCTTCAGCATGGACCAGAGCCTGCAGACACTGGGCGACAAGCTGCGCAGCGCGATCCCGGTCCTCGGGCGTGAAATCCAGCAGGCCAACATCGCCTACATGCACGGCCGCAGCCGCCAGCAGTCGCTGCGTCGTCTGGCCGAGTCCTTCGGCGACGAAGACCTGCGCAGCCTGGTGCAGCTGATGCTGCAGGTACACGAGCACGGCGGCGCGGTGCAGGAACCGCTGCGCCAGTTCAGCGTGCGCCTGCGCGAACAGCGCCGTTCCGCGCTCAAGGAAAAGGTGGGCAAGCTCTCGGTGAAGATGACCATCGTGATGATGCTGACGTTGTTGCCAGCGCTGATGCTGGTGTTGTCGGGCCCGGCGATCATCGCCCTGGCCAATGCCGTGAACCGTCTGGGGTGACCACCATGCCGATCCTATTCCGCCACTGCGCCGTACTGCTCATCAGCGTGGCGGTGTGCACCGCCTGCGGGTCGGCGCGCAACGCCTACAAACCCGACCCGCTCAGCCTGGCGCCGCTGGACACGCCGCCCCAGGACGACAAGCGCATGTACCTGGACCTGATCGGGCAGATGCAGCGGCAAGGCGCGTACTACGCTTCGCTGGCGCATGTGGAGGCCTACCGCCTGCGCTACGGTGACAGCCCTGCGCTGCGCCTGCTGCAGGCCGACGCGCTGCGCGAAACCCAGCAGACCGACGCCGCGCGTGCGCTCTACACCAGCCTGGCCAACGGCCCGCAGGGCGCGGCCGCCTGGCACGGTCTGGGCCTGATCGCCGCACGCGCCGGTGATGCCACGCAGGCCGAGGCCAGCCTGGCCCGCGCCGTACAGCTGCAGCCGCTGAACACCGACTACCTGGGCGACCTCGGTTTCGCCCGGCTGCGCGCTGGCGCGCTTGAACCGGCACGCGAGCCCTTGGCCAAGGCGGCCGAGCTGGCACCGGGCAGCGTCAAGGCCAACGCCAACCTGGCGGTCTGGGCCCTGTTGCGCAATGACCCGGCGATGGCCGAGCAGATCATGCGCAGTGCCGCGCTGCCCGACACCGCGCGCCAGGAAGTACAACGGCTCGCGCAGCAGCTGCGGCAGCCGCCCGTCGCGCGCGCCACCGCGCTGCCGCCGGCGGCCATGCTCGCCGCTGAAACCCCGGCCAGCCGCGCACCGTCGAGCACGGGCACACCCCGGGCGACGCGCGCCGATGCGCGGCTGGCCCCGTCGATGCTGGAACGTTTCGGCGCCACCCACCACGCCAACGAGAGCACGCCATGACGCCCCTTCCCTGCGCGGTGCGCACCACGCTGCTCGCCGCCACCCTGCTCGCCTGCGCCGGGGCGATGGCCCAGCAGCGCCCCCTGACCGGGCAGATGCTCGGCGACGCCCCGCCCACCGCTGCGCCTGCAGCGCCGATGCCTGGCCCCGCCGCGCCGCCGCCATCACGGGCGGTGCTGCCGCCGTTGCCCGCCAGCGCGCCGTTGGCCCCGCTGCTGTCCCCGCGCCCGCAGATCGGCGACACCACCCGCGCCCTGCTGCAGCTGCAGGCCAGTGGCGCCAGCGCCGGCCCACGCCTGCCCATCCTGGGCGACCAGGCCTCGCTCAGCTACGCGCGCTACCTGGAAAGCTTCACCCACCCGATCCCCGAATTCCTCGACACCAGCGTACGCAAGCAAGTCACTGGTGCCGGCAACGGAGAGTGATCCCATGAACCGGTCGCGACCGCCCTGCCCTGTCCTGCCACCGGCGCGCCGCCAAAGCGGCGGCATGTCGGTGACGATGATGCTGGTGATGCTGGGCCTGGTCACGATGCTCGGCCTGGTCGAGATCGGCTACCTGTACTGGGCCAAGCGCGATGTGCAGAAGATCGCCGACCTGTCCGCGCTGGCCGGCGCACAACGGCTGGATCTGTGCACGGCCAACCGGGCCGACAACGCCGCCGCGCGCAGCAACGCACTGACCGCCAACCGTTTCCCCGGCACGCTGCAGGTCAGCTGTGGCGTGTGGAACCCCACGCACGCCAGCGCCGACCATTTCATCGGCACCGCCCCGGCACCGGTCAACGCGGTCAAGGTCATCGCCGAACGCCCGGTGCTGCCGTTCTTCGGCCAGACCCACGGGCTGCCGCAGGTACGCGCACAGGCCGTAGCCACGCGCGCGCCGCCCTTGGCAGTGTTCAGCGTGGGCTCGCAACTGCTGCGGGTAAACGGCAACACGCCGCTTGGCGGTGTGCTGAAACTGGTCGGGGTGGACCTCGACCAGACCACCCTGCTCGGCTACGACGGCCTGGCCCAGGCCAAGATCACCCCCGGCGGGTTACTGAGGGCGCTGGGCATTCCGGTGGACGCCAACATCAGCGTCGGCGATTTCAACGCCCTGCTGGCCGCGCACAAGGTATCGCTGGGGCAGTTGCTGGATGCCACCGCCAGCGTGCTCAGCCAGAGCGGCGTGGCCCAGGTGGATATGCGCGCACTCAAGGACGCACTGGCCGCCAAGCTCGATATCAACCAGCTCAACCTGCAGCTGGGCAGCAACGCGGCCGGCAGCGGCCTGTTCGGCAGCATCGTCGCCCCCGACGGCCCCGCCTCGGCGGCGCTGCAGGCCGAGGTCAACGCGCTGGACCTGATCACCACCAGCATCAGCATCGCCAACGGCGGCCGCGGCGTGGCGGTCAACAACCTCAGCATCCTCGGCCTGGTCCAGGCGCAGACGGCCGTCATCGAGCCCCCGTCGATTGCCATCGGCGGCGTCGGCGCGCGCGCCTACAACGCGCAGGTGCGGGTCAAGCTGGACATCGACAGCAACAAGCTGTCGCTGGGTCTGGGCAAGGTACTGGCCGCGCTGGGTATCCGCCTGCACCTGCCGGTGTATGCCGATGTGACCAATGCCATGGGCACCCTGACCGGGCTGCAGTGCGCCGCGCAGCCGGCAACGGCCACCATCCGCGTGGAGTCGTCGGTGCTGCGTGCGTGCGTGGGCAAGGTGGATGCGGCCACGCAGTTCTCCACGCGCAACGTGTGCGACGCCAGCCTGCAGAACGAACAGTTGCTGACCCTGCTCGGCGCACCGTTGATCAACGACCAGATCAAGCTCAACGCACTCACCCATGATGAAACGGTGACCCTGTCACCGGGCGAGACGAAGTCGACCTGGATCAACGGCGCGCAGATCGGCACGGCGGTCAACGACCTGGTCCGGGAGCTGCTGCGCGTACTCAGCGGCATGCTCAACCCGGCATCGAAGGGCATGGGCAACGCCGATACCGCCAACCAGCTGGCCGACCAGTTCCTCAAGGCGGCCAACCCAGGCAACGGCCTGTACGACGTCGACAAAACCATTGCACTGCTGCGCAACGGTTCGTCGGCGCAGGGCATCGAGGCCTTCGGTGACTGGGAGGTCAAGGATGGGGTGCCATACGCCTGCGGCCTGCTTCTTCTGAAGACCTGCTACAAGGACGGCTCGGCCTGGGAGGGCTATCGCGCCGTGGTCACCGGCCAGGGCCTCGGGGTATTGGATGGCCTGCTCGGCACTGTCCTGGGCGGGCTGGTGATCAACCGTTGCAGCGGGCTGGTCAGCACGCTGCTGGCCTACAACAGCTGCGTCAAGGGCAACCTGGCCACGTACCTGCAGACCGCTCCGTCCGGCATGCTCGACAACCACCAGGGCAGCGGCAGCGTCACCGATCCCGGCACCAACAGCGTGGCCTGCAGCGGCCTGCTGTGCACCCTGCTGCGGCCGGTGCTGGAAGGCTTGCTCAAGCCCGTGCTCAACGGCGTGGGTACCCTGCTGACCCAGACCCTTGCGATGGTGCTGGGGCTGGAACTGGGCCGCACCGACGTGCACCTGCAGGCGGTGCAGTGCAACCCTGCCCAGCTGGTGTATTGAGTGCCGTGCAGCCTGCGCCCGCAGGATGCAGGCCGCAGCGGGACACGCTAGACTGCGGCGGGGACTGGATTTCACAGACGAAATTTCACCGATGCGCCACTCGTGGACGGCCTGATGATGCAAGAGAGAAAAACCCTGGGTTCCACCCGCCAGCGCCTGCTCGTGGGCAGCCTGGTGCTGCTGTCGCTGGGCCTGGCGCCGCAGGCACTGGCCGCGCGCGCGCCCAAGGGCGAGGCCACCGAGCCGGCGCGCAGCGCCCCGGTGGTCCGCAACACCGTGGATGAGCTGCGCCAGCTGGTCGATTCCAAGCAGCTGACCGAACTGCGCACCACCTACAACGGCAGCTACGGCGCCAGCCTGCTGTTCAACACCAGCACGCTGCAGTATTACGCCGCCTTGTTCCACGACAAGGATTTCTGGCGCGTGATCAAGACCGATTCGGTCGACAACGCCGAAAAGGTCTACCGCACCTTCGTGCAGCAGACCGAAGAACTGGCCCAGGTGTACATCGACACCACGCGCCTGGAAGCCGGCAAGCGCTACACCGAAAACCTGGTCGCCTTCAACGAACAGCGCCTGCGCAGCCTGCAGCAGGAAGCCGAACTGCAGCGCCAGCAGTCGCTGCAGGTCAGCAGTTCGATCCAGCAGGCCAAGCAGCAGGCGGTAACGCTGAGCACCGACCTGCGCAGCACCCACAGCCAGCTGGACGCGCTGAACCAGCGCATCCAGGCGCTGCAGGCCCAGCAGGGCAATCCGGCGTTGTCGTTGCCCACGCCGGAAAGCAGCGCACCGGCCATCGCACCGGCGCCCACGGGCGAATCCAGCAACCCGTAACGCCACGCGGCTCCCTGCCCTGCAGGGAGCCTGCCGCCGCTGCGCGCCGCAGCACCGCGCCTTTCCGCCACACCCCATCCTGTTGCTGCTGCCGGTGCGCCTTGGCCGGTGCTCGCGCGCGGTGCAGTACCCTGTGCCTCTACGAACGGCGTAGCGCACAAGGACATGGCCATGGCGATCCCCACCCGGTTGCACTTCCCGCGCGCGCAGTGGCGACGGGCCGCTGCCTGCACGCTGTTGGGCGCCCTGGCGTTGCTGCCCGGTGCCCACGCCGCCACCGCCAGCGCGGCACCGCCGGACGCCGCGGCCTCCGACCCGGGCGCGTTGGGCTGGATGCAGGGCTTCCCGCCGCCGGAGGCCAAGCGCATCCGCTACACCGACAGCGACTATTTCGCCTTCCCCAAGCTGCGTTGGACCGCCTGCCACTTTCGCCAGCTGATGCCCACGGTGGGCGTCAGCCGCGGGCCCGGGGCAGCGGCGCCGCTGCCACAGCGGCTGGATGCGGCGATCGACGCGCTGCCGTTCACGCCCTTGAACACGCGTACCCGCATGACCTGGGCGCAATCGCTGCAGGCCAATTACACCGACGGCATCATCGTGCTGCACGACGGCGTGGTGGTGTACGAGCGCTACGCCGGCTGCCTGCAGCCCAACGGCCAGCACGGCGCGATGTCCGTCACCAAATCGATCACCGGCCTGCTCGGCGAAATGCTGGTCGCCGAAGGAGTGCTGGATGAGAACGACACCGTCGGTGCGATCATTCCGGAACTCGCGCGCAGCGCGTTCGGCGATGCCACGGTCAGGCAGGTGCTGGAGATGACCACCGCCCTGCGCTACAGCGAAGACTACGCCGACCCCAACGCCGAAGTCTGGCAGTACGCCGCCGCCGGCAGCACGCTGCCGCCCGCCCCGGGCTACACCGGTCCACGCAGCTACTACGATTACCTGCAGACCGTGCAGAAACAGGGGCGCCACGGCGAGGCGTTCGGCTACAAGACGATCAACACCGACACCCTGGGCTGGATCATCGCGCGGCGTACCGGCAAGCCGGTCTCCACGCTGCTGTCCGAGCGTATCTGGACCCGCCTGGGTGCCGAGCAGGACGCCTACTACACTGTCGATTCCAGCGGCACGCCGTTCGCCGGCGGCGGCTTCAATGCCGGGCTGCGTGACATGGCCCGGCTTGGCCAGCTGCTGCTGCAGGACGGGCGCAGCAATGGCGAGCAGGTCGTACCGGCCGCCGCCATCGCGCGCATCCGGGCCGGCGGTGACAGGCGCGCCTTCGCCAAGGCCGGCTATCCCCTGCTGCCGGGCTGGAGCTACCGCGGCATGTGGTGGGTGAGTCACAACGCACACGGCGCCTACATGGCACGCGGCGTGCACGGCCAGGCCCTGTATATCGACCCTGCGGCCAAGGTGGTGATCGCCCGCTTCGGGTCGCATCCGGTGGCCGGCAACAGCGCCAACGATCCCACCACCCTGCCCGCCTTCGATGCGTTGGCGCGCTATCTGATGGCGCAGCCGAGCCGGTAAGTCCCAAGTCGGCTCATCGGCACGCATCGAACACCGCGTCGTCCATGCGTCGGCTGAGGGCGAGACTGCGCGCCATGCCGGCCTTCCGGTACGCGGCATCGCGCTGGCGCTTCGCCTTGGCGCATGCGCGCGGCTGATGGTGAAGCGCGATCACCGCGCCCGGCGGTGCACGTGTCCGCCGCCGTGGCGGGGCGCTTCCGCGGCGTGGACGCGGATCGACCAGCGGCCTGCGTTGCAGTTCCAGCGCGCGCTTGCGCGCCTCCAGTTCTCGCCGGATCGCCTCGATCCGGGCGGCATGCTGGCGCTGGGCCGGCACCACGTCCACCTCCCACGCCTGCTCGGCCTGCCCGTCCGCGCAGGCGTGACGCTGGAACGTGGCCACCCCGGCGACCCGGCATTTATGCATCTGCTGGACCTGCGGTGCGGGTGTCGCCGGGGGCGGTGGTGCCGCCATCGCGGGCACCGGCAACAGGGCAAGCAGCCACCACCAGCGGCCACGCAGCATGGATCGACAACGGACCTTTCGCATCGGCATCCTCCCGGAACGGCCGCCAGCATCCCGCGCTGGTTGCGGCCAAACCGGGACGCGCGTGGCGCTCCATCACCAACGCGTCGTCTTCCTACACGTGCGTGCGTGGAAGCGGACTTACCCGTGCAGCGTCGCGGTCACCCGCGCAGATGCAGTTCCAGCACTTCATCGCCCAGATCGTCGATCTCGCCGGTCGGCCGCCACCCCAGGTGCCGGTAAAAGCCGTGCGAACGCACGCCAGGGTCGGCAGCGCAACCCAGGAACAGGCGTTCGAAACCCCAGGCCTGGAAGTCGTCCACCGTGCGCGCCAGCAGCGCCTTGCCGATGCCCTTGCCTTCCCACGCCGGCAGCAGCGCCAGCACGATGATCTCGCCACTGTCGCGATCGCCGAAGCAATAGCCCACCATGCCGCCGTCCGCCTCGGCCACGTGCCCCGGAAAACCGCCTTGGGCGATGCCGGCGGCCCAGCTGTCCACAGTGATGCCAAGCGCGGCCAGCTGCGCGGCGGAAAACGCGTTCTCGCGCGTACGTCCGCGCAGGTCGATACAGGCCGCGGCGTCGGCCGGTACGGCAGGACGGTATACAACGTTCATCATCAGGCTCCTTGTCCATGCCACACAGGCAATGGCAGCGTCGCAGCATACCCGCCCGCTTGCCGCAGCTGCCAGACTGCATCGACAGCGTCCGGCAGACGCGCGCGCCGCGTGGCATGCTTTCCCTCCCCCAGCCGCCCCCCATCCCGTGCCTGCCACCACCGAATTCTGGCGAGATCCGCGCATGCCCCACGTCGAAAGCCGACGTGCCTGCGCGAGCCGTGCCTGTTACCGCGCACAGCCATGCCACGTTCTCGGTCGGTGCCGTGGATGCAGGCGGCAGTGTCTTCAGCGGTGCAGCCGACGGTCCACGCGTGCTGCAGCCGGGTTGCGTGGTGGTGGTGCCTGCCGGGCGCGTGCATGCTTGCAATCCCCTGCCCGGCCAGGGCTGGAACTACCAGATGCTGCATCTGGATGCCCACTGGGTGCACGCGGTCCGTAACGAAATGTCCGCGCCCACCGGCAACGAGGTCGGTATGGACGCGGTCCGCGTCTGCGATGACCCGGTGCGCTATCGCCAGTTCTGCGCCCTCAACGCGCTGCTGTTCTCCAGCGCTGCCATGGAAGCCAAGGATGCCGCGTTGGTTGCGTTCATCGGTGATCTTGACCCTGCTCAAGGTGATGCCCTCGAGGACACGATTGATCAAGCAGCGTTGCAACGCCGCCTTGCGCCGGTCACCACGCAACTGCGGCAGGACTTGGCACACACCCCGCCGCTGGACGACCTGGCGCGGCGGGTGGGAATGAGCCGCTATCAGCTGATCCGCGCCTTCCGCCGCGCCACCGGGCTGACCCCGCATGCCTGGCAGATGGACCAGCGCATCCAACGTGCACGCCTGCAGCTGCGCGACGGTGACGCGCTCGCCAGCATCGCGCACGGGCTGGGCTTTTCCGACCAGAGCCATTTCCAGCGCATGTTCAAGGCGCATACCGCCGCCACGCCGGGTCAGTACCGGCGCTGAGCGCGCAATTTCGTTCAATACCGCGCGCGCCGGTCCGGACACACTTTCTGCCCGTGCCCGACCCCGCTGGTGTGAATGGAACAGTTTCTTGTCGTTGCCACTGTGCACCTGCTGGCCCTGCTGTCACCGGGGCCGGACTTCTTCCTGGTAGCGCGTACTGCCGTGGCGCAAGGCTGGCGCATCGCCACCGGCGCCTGCGTCGGCATTGCACTCGGCAACGGCGTCTTCATCGCGGCCGCGTTCGCTGGCGTGGCCGCGTTGCACCCGGGCAGTGGTGGCTTCATCGCGGTGCAGGTGGCCGGCAGTTGCTTCCTGGTGTACATGGGCGTGATGTTCCTTCGGCACGCCGGCAGCAGCAACGTGTCACCCGTGGGTGGCGAGGCGCCGGCCGCGGCCGCATCCCCCCGCCGCAGCTGGTGGAACGCCGCGGCGATGGGGCTGCTGTCGGCACTGCTGAATCCGAAAAACGCGCTGTTCTACGCCGCCCTGGCGGCGATGCTGCAGGGGCCTGCCGCCGCTACCGCCAACAAGCTCTTCTACGCCGGCTGGATGTTCAGCGTGGTGCTGGGCTGGGACCTGCTGGTAGCGGCGCTGATCGGGCACCCGGCGGTGCTGCGCCGCTTCGCGCGCGCCCTGCCGTGGCTGGAGCGCGGCACCGGCGTGGTACTGCTCGGGCTGGGCGTGTCGATCCTGCTGTCGCTGGCATGGCCGCACCTGTAGAAAGGGCCCGGCAATGCCGGGCCCTGCTGCGCTGCTTACGCGGTTCGGTTACAGGAACCGGTAGTCGAACTCCAGCCACAGCTGGCGCCCGTACGGGTCGTAATTGCCGACCGGGTAGAACGGCCAGCCGCCGCCGTTCTTGTCCGCCGGCGGGCGGCTGTCGCGCAGGTTGTTGACGATCAGGCCTACGCTCGCGTTCTCGGTCAGCGTGCGATACAGGCTGGCGTTGTAGGTTATGTACGGCGCGATGCGACCACTGCCATCGGTCTTGGGCAGCGAACCATACCGCATGCCGTACAACGTGGCGGTCCAGTCGTTGATGGCCCAGGTCACGCTGCCGTTGACCTTGCTGCGCCACTGGTAGGAATCCAGCGAGTTGCGCTGGTCCACCACGCCATCCTCGGCGAACTGACGGTACTCATGGTCGATCACCAGCGAGTACGCCAGCCGCGTGGAGAACCGACCGAACCGGCCTGCATCCCAGCGCGCGGTGGCCTTCAGGTCGATGCCACGCACCGATTCGGACGCTGCGTTGATCGGGTTGATCAGCACACGGGTCACCTGGTTGGGCTGCACCGCCGCGTCGGCCGGGTTGCGGATCACCCGCGCCAGCGCGTCCTGGCACTGCGCCGAGTTGATGTCGCGCGCATCGCCGCCCACCGTCTGACCGAGGCGGCAATCGGCCTCGTCGCGCAGGATCCGCGACGAATCCAGGTTGGTTACTTCGTCGTCGATGCGGATGTCGTAGTAATCGGCGGTGAAGTCGAGGTTCGCCGTCGGCGACCACACCAGGCCCACCCCGTAGGACTTGGCCGTCTCCGGCTGAAGCTGCGGGTTGGCGCCGCTGGTGTAGTCGATCGACAGCCCGCTGTAATCGCAGTCGTCATACGCCTGGCCGGCGGTGCGGCAGCGCCAGTAGTCGGTCATGCCGGGGTTGTAGCCGCGGGTTTCGCTGGCGAACACGTAATTCATGTCCGGCGCACGGAAGCTGGTGGCGGCACTGGCGCGCAGCAGCAGGCTGTCGAACGGTCGGAACTCCAGGCCGGTGCTCCAGGTGGCCTTGCCGAGATGGTCACCGGCGGCGCGGTACTGGTCGTAGCGGCCGGCCACGGTTGCGGTGAGGCGTTCCAGCAGCGGCAGCTGCAGCTCGACACCGGCGGCATAGCGGTCGCGCTCGCCGCCGGACGGAATGCCGGCACTGGTGTTCCAGAACTCGCCGGTGGCCAGGGCCGGGTCGGGACGGTTGCGGTAGCCCTGGCTGCCCGCTTCGACCACAGCGGCCAGTGCCGCACGCCCGCCCGGCAGGTCGAACAGCTGCCCGTTCACGCTGAAGGTGGCCGCCTGCAGCCAGGCCGCGTTGCGGCTTTCCTGGGTGGACGACAGGTTCTCGTACTCGTTCGGGGTCAGCGGCTGGTACAGCCGCGCAGGATCGGGCGCATACACGTCCACGCCATTGCGCGTGCCGAGCTTCGGCCCCAGCAGGTAGTCGTTGATGCCGGCCAGCAGCACTGGGCGGCGCGTGCGGTTTTCATAGCGCGAGCGGCTGTAGGCCGCTTCGTAATCCCAGTCGCTGCTGCCCAGGCTGCCGCGCGCGCCAACGTTGAACGACCACGACGATTCCAGGAAGCGGTTGGCATTGCGCTGCACGCCGCCGATCTCTTCGGGGGCGAAGCGGCGGTACCAGCTTTCCAGCTGGCTGCTGTTCTGGTTGTAGAAGTAGTTGCGCGACGAGGTCCAGCTGGGCGCACGGGTGTTGTTGTAGATCCGCGCGGTGCCGATGGCCACGTCGGCGAACAGTTCCTGGCGGTCGTTGAGGTGCCAGGTCAGTGCGCTGTAGGCATCGATGTTGCGCTTCTCGGTCTGCACGGTCCAGAACGTGGCCGCCGCTTCGTTGCTGCCGCAGTACCAGCCCTGGCGCGGATTCTGCGCACGGAACACGCTGCCGCCGTACAGGCCACTGCTGGCATCGCAGCCGTCGGCGCCGGGATCGATGTAGCTGTTGGTGCTGGCATTGCGCCGGTAGGCCACGCCGGTTGCCAACGGGGTGACGCCGCGCGGGTCGTCGGTGAGCGAATCCATGAAGTCGCGCTGCGAGCCGTAGATCGCCTTGCGGTTGGCGATTTCCAGGCCGAAGATCGCCTCCCACTGGTCACCGGTACTGCCGCCCACCACCTGCAGGCGCTGGTTGTCGCCGCCGCCCTGCTCGGTGGTGCCGGCCTTGACGTTGATGCCAACGCCCTCGTAGGACTTCTTCAGGATGATGTTGACCACGCCGGCGATGGCGTCCGAGCCGTACACCGCCGACGCGCCACCGGTGAGCACCTCGATGCGGTCGATCAGCGCGCTGGGAATATTGGCCAGGTTGACGACGTTGACCGAGCCTTCGTAGGCCAGCGGGTAATCGGACTGGCGGCGGCCGTTGACCAGCACGAGGGTGCGGTTGGGCCCCAGTCCGCGCAGGTTGATGGTGTTGGCGGCCGGGGTGAAGGTATTGCCGAAGTCTTCGCCCTGCACGCTGCCGGTGTTCTCGGTGAGCGCGCTGAGCGCTTCAAAGGCGCTGCGGTAGCCCTGCGCCTCGATCTGCTGCTGGGTGATCACGGTGACCGGCGAGGGTCCTTCCACGCTGGCGCGCGGGATGCGTGAGCCGGTGATCCGCACGGCCTCCAGTTCGGTGGGCGCCGGGCCATCGGCGGCATGCGCCAAGGGGCTGGTGGCAAGCAGGGGCAACAGGGACACGACCAAAGGCCGCAGGCGCAGCGGACGACGAAGCAGAGACATGCAGGTTCCTGGGTGGGGGACAACGCTCCGGTGCGGCAAGCCATTGCCGCAGGGGGTCCGGGAGGCGCGCCAGTCTGCTGAATGCGCCCCTGCCCGGGAAATGACCGGCCGGGATATGCATATCGATTTTCTGCCTAAGGCCCGGCAGCACTGGGCCGGCAGCAAGACACGTTTCTGCTCCCATCTGAGGGAAGCGTCCTGTTGCAAGGGCCGTCGCAGAGTGAGCACGAGGCTACGCGGATGGCCGGGTGTGCAGGCGCAGGGGCTGGCGTCTCCGATCGGGGCGGTCGCGAGCGTGAGGGCCCCGTAGCAGCCGGTAGCCCCTGGTGCAAATGTCCCCCGGCCTGGCGGCCTCCTCCTTTATTTTGCCCAGGAGCCTACCGGCCGCTACGGGGCTCGGCTTGCGGTGAGTAGGGGAAGCCAGGCTTTTCTAGCGCTGTCGGTGGGTCGGGCGCTGGGTCCCCATGCCCTTGGAGGCGAAATAAAGGGGGAGGTGGCGGCCGCCGGCCGACGCCGGAGGACATTCGCCGGAAAGGGCATGGG
>NZ_JBFTIS010000022.1:0-49721 GCF_056395005.1 Stenotrophomonas sp. 10N36
AGCCGAGCCCCGTAGCGGCCGGTAGGCTCCTGGGCAAAATAAAGGAGGAGGCCGCCACGCGGCCGGGGGACATTTGCGCCAGGGGCCTACCGGCTGCTACGGGGCCCTCACGCTCGCGGCCGGCCCGATCGGAGATCGCCAGCCAATCCAAACCGCCCTGCACACCCGGCCACCCGCGTAGGGTCATGCTCACTCTGCGACGGCCCTTGCAACAAGACGCTCCCCTCATTTGGGAGAAGAACCTTTTTTATGGGCCAGTGCCGACCGCCGCGCCGGGTACGCGCGCAACGCACGCGGCCCGCTATCATCCGCCCATGCTCGCCACCTACCCTGCCCTTGCGGCCTGGCTCGACGCCATCCCGCACCTCCGTCCCCTGCTGGTGGCGGCCTACATCCTCTACCTGCTGTGGCTGACCGGCTGGATCATGCTGCAGAAACGCGAGCCGGTTGCCACACTGAGCTGGATCCTGTCGATGGCGGCCCTGCCCTACCTGGGGTTGTTCATCTATTACCTGCTGGGCCCGCAGAAAGTGAAGCGACAGCGCCTGCGCCGCGGTCGCGCGCGCTCGGGCATGGAGCACTACAGCAGTGTGTGCCCGCCCGATGCGGACTGCACCGAACTGGCCAAGATCGCCCAGGCCACGACCGGCCTGGCGCCGACCTCGGCCACCGAGGTGGAGTGGCTGGTGGATGGCGCGGCCACCTACACCGCGCTGCTGGCCGCCATCGCGCAGGCGCGTGACCACGTGCACGTGGAGTACTACATCTTCAACCCCGACCACGCCGGCACCGCGCTGCGCGACGCGCTGGTCGAGCGCGCCCGCGACGGTGTGCGGGTACGCCTTCTGCTGGATGCGGTGGGTTCCTCGGCCATCCGCACGCGCTTCCTGCAGCCGCTGCTGGACGCCGGTGGCGAAGTGGCGTGGTTCCACCCGCGGCAGCTGCTCAAGCCGTTCAAGCGCCCCTGGTTGAACATGCGCACCCACCGCAAGCTGGTGGTGATCGATGGGCGCACGGCCTTTACCGGCGGGATCAACATCACCGACGAGGAAGACGAACGCCGCCGCCCCGATGCCTACCGCGACCTGCACATGCGCCTGACCGGCCATGTGGTGCGCAGCCTGCAGCTGGTCTTCATCGAGGACTGGATCTACGCCACCGCCCAGCCGCCCGAGCGCTTCACCATTGCCCAGCTGTGGCCCGATGACATGCCCAGCCGCGCCGATGGCCGCATCAATGCGCAGGTGCTGGTGTCCGGCCCCGACTCGGCCTGGGAGACCATCCACCGCTTGCAGGTGGCCGCCATCCACGAAGCGCGCGAGCGCGTCTGGCTGGTGACGCCCTACTTCGTGCCCGGCGAGGCCGCGCGCATGGCGCTCACCTCTGCCGCACTGGGAGGCCTGGACGTGCGCCTGCTGGTGCCGAAGATGAGCGATTCCTGGTTCGTCACCCAGGCCGCGCGCTCGTACTTCGACGAACTGCTGCAGGCCGGGGTGAAGATCTACGAGTACGGCCCGCGCATGCTGCACACCAAGGCCTTCATCGCCGACCACGACGTCTGCATCGTCGGCAGCGCCAACTTCGACCACCGCAGCTTCCGGCTCAACTTCGAGCTGTCGATGATGCTGGTGGACGCCGACCGTGTGGCAGCGCTGGAGCGCATCCTGGCGGCCGAGTTCGACGCCTCGGTGCGCGTACACAACGACCGCGGCCGCTCCCTGTGGCGGCACCGGGTACCGGAAGCATTCGCACGGCTGGCCTCGCCGCTGTTGTGACCGCGCACGTGGAACCACACCGGCCGGCGGCGCTACACTGGCGCGGTCAACGGGGAGAATGACGATGCATTGGCTGTTCCTGCTACTGGCGCTGGGCTGCTTTGCCCTGGCGTTGAAGGTGCCCCAGATGTCGCTGATGCTGCTCGCGCTGCTGGGTGCGCTGGTGTTCCTGCTAATGTGGGTGCGCGGGCTGTACGTGGCGCGCTTCGGCACCCTGCAGCGTGACATTTCCAGCGTGATCGACCCCACCGAACTGCGCCGGCTGCGCGACCAGGCCCAGGCCCGTCGCCAGCTCGAAGAAGACTCCGACACACCGTAGTGCCATGACCCAGCTCAGCGTCAACGTCAACAAGATCGCCGTCCTGCGCAACTCGCGCGGCGGCACCGACCCGGACGTGCTGCAGGCCGCCCGTGCGTGCCTGGACGCCGGCGCGCATGGCATCACCGTGCACCCGCGCCCGGACCGCCGCCACATCCATGCCGAGGACGTGCTGGCGCTGTCGGCGTTGACCACGGCACGTGGCGTGGAATTCAACATCGAGGGCAACCCGTTCGCGCCGCCGCGCGACGGCTACCCGGGGTTGCTGCCGCTGTGCGCGCAGACCCGCCCGGCGCAGGCCACCCTGGTGCCCGATGGCGACGGGCAGCTCACCTCCGACCACGGCTTCGACTTCGGCCGCGATGCGGAGCGGCTGCGCCCGCTGATCGCCGAGCTGAAGGCGTATGGCTGCCGGGTCAGCCTGTTCGTCGACGCCGGCAACCCGGACCTCGCCCAGGCCGCGGCGATCGGCGCAGACCGCATCGAGCTCTACACCGGCCCCTACGCCGAAGCGCATGCGGCCGGCGATGCCGGGGCCATGCTGGCCCTGTTCGCCGACGCCGCCCGCCGCGCGCAGGCCGCCGGATTGGGCGTGAACGCCGGCCACGACCTGTCGCAGGACAACCTGCGCGCCTTCCTGGCCGCCGTGCCGGACGTCCTGGAAGTCTCAATCGGACATGCGTTGATCAGCGAGGCGTTGTACGCCGGGCTGGACGCCACGGTGAAGGGCTACCTGGCGCAATTGGCCCCCTGACTGCCCTGCCATGGCCCGCTCCAGGCCAGCGGCGATGTCCGATTCTGGCCTGTGGACAAGTATGGGGACCAATTCCGCCGATTTCGGCCAGAACCCAATGGTGGCAAGCCTTTCCCGGTTGACACAGGTCTGTGGTTAGCAATACTACTAACCCCGATTGATGGGTTACCGCGCATGCGTCCCCACCCTCCCGTCGCAGCCACTGCGACACCCCGGCGATAGCCTCGACCGATGGGTATCGCGATCAAAGGCCGAGGTTCCACTAAGCACCTGGCGGGCCGCTTCGAGGTCACCGTCAGCGAAGCCGTGCACGATGGCTGGGACGCCGAGGAGAGCGAGGAGTTTCTCGCGCCGCGCCTGCGCACCGAAGTACGCGCCGAAACCGCGCGCAGCATCATCAGCCGCAACAAGTCGCCGGACGTGGGGTTCAGCCAATCGGTGAACCCCTACCGCGGCTGCGAACACGGCTGCTCGTACTGCTTCGCCCGGCCGTCGCATGCCTACCTCAACCTGTCGCCCGGGTTGGACTTTGAAACCAAACTGTTCGCCAAGACCAATGCACCGCAGCTGCTGCGCAAGGAGTTCTCGCGCCCCGGCTACGTGCCGCAGCCGATCGCGCTGGGCATCAACACCGACGCCTACCAGCCGATCGAGCGCAAGCTAAAACTCACCCGCCAGCTGATCGAAGTGATGCTGGAAACGCGGCACCCGTTCTCGCTGATCACCAAGAATGCACTGGTCGAACGCGACATCGATCTGTTGGCCCCGCTGGCCGAACAGAACCTGGTGAGCGTGCACTTCTCGGTGACCTCGCTGGACCCCCACCTGTCGGCCAAGCTGGAACCGCGCGCCTCGGCACCGCACGCGCGCCTGCGGGCAATGCGCCGCCTGCACGACGCGGGTATTCCGGTCGGGGTGATGGTGGCCCCGGTGATCCCGTGGATCAACGACGCCGAACTGGAAGCGGTACTGGAAGCCGCGCGCGATGCCGGCGCCTCCACCGCCGGCTACGTGCTGCTGCGCCTGCCGCTGGAAGTGGCCCCGTTGTTCCGCGACTGGCTGGACACTCACCACCCCGACCGCGCCGCGCACGTGATGAGCACCATCAACCAGCTGCGCGGCGGCAAGGACTACAACAGCGAGTTCGGCAGCCGCATGCGCGGTGAGGGCGTGTACGCCGATCTGTTGTCGAGCCGGTTCAAACTCGCACGCAGGCGCTTGGGGTTCGACGCGCAGAACAGCCATTGGCCGAAGCTGGACTGCGACAAGTTCGTGCGGCCGCTGCCGCCGCGGGTGGATTCGCCGCAGGGGTCGTTGTTCTAGATCGTGATCTGGACGACAGGATGCGTGGGAACCTGCGCTGTAGGCCACGCTGGATCAAGGGCGTGCACAGGGCAGCATCAAGGACAGCGACCATCTGCTCTGCCAGCTCGATGCTGAAGCGGTGCGGATGCGTCGCCGTGATGGCGATGGGCCTTCGGTAGGTGTGTCGGGAGCCGGCCAGCGGCCGGCACTACCGGGGCTTGCGTGTGTCGTCGTCAGTTTCCTGCGAACAGCTTCTGCGCGGTCTGGAACAAAATCCAGCTGGTGGCGATGAACTTGTCGCCACCCTGCGGGCGGTTGCCGCGATGCGTGTGGGTGAACGCCGTCGGGGCGATCAGCAAGCTCCCCGTGCGCGGGGCGATCTTGCGGTGCTGGAACAGGAACTCGGTTTCGCCCTGCTCGAAATCGTCGTTGAGGTAGAGCGTCCACAGCAGGTGGCGGTGCAGTGTCTCGCCGGCGGGATCGCGCGGGTACAGCTCGCAGTGCCAATAGGGATAGCCACCCTCGCCCGCTGCATACCATTGCAGATTGATGGCACCGGGACGCAGGCACGTACGGGCCAGATCCGACAGCGTCGCATCGTCCATACCGGGGAAATCGTCGGCCGCCAGGCGGCGCGGCTGGCCGTTGCTGTCTTGGATCTGCAACATCAGCGGCGAGATCAGCGCCTGTGGATAACGCCGTAGATAACTCAAAACGCCGCGGAAAACCGCCTGTTGCAACAGCATGTCGATATCGCGCCACGCGGCGTCGCCGCTGATGCGCAGATCCTTGCTGTGCTTGAGTTCCGGGAACACGCCACTGCCCACTTCGCCGGGTCGCAACTGCGCACTGGTTCGCATCCTGGCCTGGATGGCGGCACACACATCGGCGGGGATGGCGTTGTGGATTACTTCAATGAAGTCGTGCTGCGTGTCGGCCGTCATGGGGTCATCCGTGGGCATGTGGCCCCGATGGTGACCGCTGCGCTGGCCGATGTCACGCCGTTGCCACGTTGGGTTTTTCCATGGCACACACGGGGCCGGCAATGGGCCGGCCCCGTGCGTTGCGATCAGCCCTGCGCGCTGTCGTGCTCGCGGTGATAGCGGGTGGCTTCGGCCACTTCATTGCGCGAGCCGAGGAACACCGGCACGCGCTGGTGCAGCTGGTCGGGCTGGATGTCCAGGATGCGCTCGCGGCCGGTGGTGGCGGCGCCGCCGGCCTGCTCGACCAGCAGGCCCATCGGGTTGGCTTCGTACATCAGGCGCAGCTTGCCGGCCTTGGACGGGTCCTTCTTGTCCCACGGGTAGATGAAGATACCGCCGCGGGTGAGGATGCGGTGCACGTCGGCCACCATGCTGGCGATCCAGCGCATGTTGAAGTTCTTGCCGCGCGCGCCTTCCTTGCCGGCCAGCAGGTCCTGCACGTAGCCCTGCATGGGGGCTTCCCAATGGCGCTGGTTGGACATGTTGATGGCAAATTCCTGGGTGTCGGCGGGAATCTGCATGTCCGGCGTGGTCAGCACGAACTCGCCCTTCTCGCGGTCCAGGGTGAAGGCATGGGTGCCGTGGCCCACGGTGAGCACCATCTGCGTACTGGGGCCGTAGATGCAGTAACCGGCGGCGACCTGCGCGGTGCCCGGTTGCAGGAAGCTGGCGTCGTTGGGCTGTTCGGTACCGGGCGGGCAGCGCAGCACCGAGAAGATGGTGCCAACCGAGACGTTGACGTCGATGTTGGAGCTGCCATCGAGGGGATCGAACAGCAGCAGGAAGTCACCGCGCGGGTAGGTGTCCGGCACGGGCTGGCAGTGGTCCATTTCCTCCGAGGCGCAGGCGGCAAGGTGGCCGCCCCAGGCGTTGGCTTCGAGCAGGATCTCGTTGCTGATGACGTCCAGCTTCTTCTGCGCTTCGCCCTGCACGTTGCCGGTACCGGCCTCGCCCAGCACGCCACCCAGCGCGCCCTTGCTGACCGCGATGGAGATGCTGGTGCAGGCGCGGGCGACGACGGCGATCAGCTGGCGCAGGTCGGCGTTGATGCGGCCGGCATGCTGCTCTTCGATCAGGTACCGGGTAAGCGACGTACGGGACATGGAATGGCTGCCAAAGACATTTGGGGGCCGTATTGTCGCCCGTTGCCGCGGGCATTACGAGGCAGGCGCAGGACAGCGCGCCAGGTCAGGAAAGCAGGGCCGCGTACGCGGCAGGGATCCGGATACAGGAACGGCCGCACTGGGCGGCCGTTCCTGTGGGTGCTGCAGCGCGCGCCGATCAGCCCTTGGCGACGGTCGCCACGGCCTTGGCCACGTACGCCAGGTTGCCCTGGTTCAGCGCGGCCACGCAGATGCGGCCGGTGCCGACGGCGTAGATGCCGAACTCGTCGCGCAGGCGGTCCACCTGCGGGCGGGTCAGGCCCGAGTACGAGAACATGCCAGCCTGGTCGTTGATGAAGGCGAACTCCGGCGCGCCGGCGGCGACCAGGTTCTCCACCAGGCCGTGGCGCAGGGCGTGGATGCGCTCGCGCATCTCGGTCAGTTCCGCTTCCCACACCTGGCGCAGCTCAACGCTGTTGAGCACGCCGGCCACCAGCGCAGCGCCGTGGTTGGACGGGCTGGAGTAGATGGTGCGGATGATGCGCTTGACCTGCGACTGCACGGCCTTGGCCGAGGCCGCGTCCGGGGCCACCACCGACAGTGCGCCGATGCGCTCGCCATACAGCGAGAACGACTTGGAGTACGAGTTGGCGACCACGAAGCTGTCGATGCCGGCTTCGGCAATGATGCGCACCGCGGCGCCGTCTTCGCTGATGCCCTTGTCGAAGCCCTGGTAGGCCATGTCGATGAACGGGAACAGCTGGCGGTCCTTCAACAGCTCGGCCACCTGCTTCCACTGCGCTACGGTGAGGTCGGCGCCGGTCGGGTTGTGGCAGCAGGCGTGCAGCAGCACCACGGTGCCCGGCTGCAGCTTGCCCAGGTCGGCCAGCATGGCGTCGAAATCCACGCCGTGGGTGGTCGGGTCGAAGTAGCTGTACTCCACCACCTCGAAACCGGCGGCGCCGAACACCGCGCGGTGGTTTTCCCAGCTGGGGTTGCTGATGGCGATGGTGGCGTGCGGCAGCAGGCGGTGCAGCAGGTCTGCGCCCACGCGCAGCGCACCGCTGCCCCCGATGGTCTGCGAGGTGGCCACGCGGCCGGCGGCCAGCAGCGGCGAGTCTTTGCCGAACACCAGCTCGCGGGTGGCCTGGTTGTAGGCCGGCAGGCCGTCGATCGGCAGGTAGCCGCGCGGTTTGGCTTCATCGGCCAGCTGCTGTTCGATCTGCTTGACGGCGCGCAGCAGCGGAATGCGGCCGCTTTCGTCGTAGTAGATGCCCACGCCCAGGTTGACCTTGGTCGAGCGGCTGTCGGCGTTGTAAGCCTCGGTCAGGCCCAGGATCGGGTCGCCTGGGACCAGTTCCACATTTGCAAAGAAGGACACGGCGGTACTCATTCGGATGACGGAAGGGGGGAGGTTGGCGCGACGCAGGTTGCGGCAGAATCAGCCAAAACCAAGCCATCCTAACAAAGCCGCGGCGTGGGCGCGGTGGCTGCCGTCACGTCGTCTTCCGTACCATGGCGTGCGGCGTGCCCTGCCGCTGAGGACCCCTGCCCGTATGCTGCGTTTTTCCGCGTTTGTTGTCCCCTCCGCGCTGCTTTCGGCGGCGCTGTTGCCGAACCCGGCACAGGCCGCGCCTGCCCCCGCCGATACCCTGCCGGTCGAGCGCCTGCCCACGGTTCAGGTGCAGGCCGCACGGGTGCAGCAGGTGGACGATGCGGACCTGCCGGCGTCTATCAGCACGGTCTGGCTGGATGACGACGCCAATGGAACCCTGGCCCAGGTGTCCGAAGCGCTGGGCGGCATCCCCGGCGTGGTGGCGCGCGACCGCCAGAACTATGCGCAGGACACCCAGCTGTCGATCCGGGGCTTCGGCGCACGGTCTACCTTCGGGGTGCGCGGGGTGCGCGTGCTGGTGGACGGCGTACCGGCCACCATGCCCGACGGCCAGGGCCAGCTGTCCCATGCCAGCCTGCTCTCGGCGCAGCGGGTGGACGTGCTGCGCGGCCCGTTCTCGGCGCTGTACGGCAACTCCTCCGGCGGCGTGGTGCAGGTCTTCAGCGCCGACGGCGCCCCCGGCGACCCGTGGCGGCTGCGGCTGGACACCGGCAGCGACAACACCCTCAGCGCCGGTGCGCAGCTGCGCGGCCAGCAGGGACCGATCCGCTACAACGTGGCCGCCAACCACTTCCGCACCGATGGCTGGCGCGACCACAGCGCGGCCCGCCGCGAGTCGGTCAATGCGCGGCTGGGCACCGACGTGGGCGGTGGCCAGCTGGACCTGGTGCTGAACTACTTCGATTCCCCCGATGCGCAGGACCCGCTCGGCCTGAGCCGGGCCCAGGTCAACGCCGACCCGCGCCAGGCCACCGCCGTGGCCAGCCAGTACAACACCCGCAAGTCGGTCCGCCAGGCCCAGGCCGGGCTGGTCTTCACCCGCACCGACGGCGCCCATACCTGGCGGGCGATGGGCTATGCCGGGCAGCGCAGCGTGGAACAGTACCTGGCCATTCCCCCCGGGCCGCAGGCCAACCCGCTGCATGCCGGCGGGGTGATCGACCTGGACGGCGATTACGGCGGCGTGGACGCGCGCTGGAGCTGGCACGGCGACTGGGCCGGACGACCGCTGGATCTGGTGATTGGCGCCAATGCCGACCGTCAGCTGCAGGATCGCCGCGGTTACGAGAACTTCGTGGGCGATCAGCTGGGCATCAAGGGCCGCCTGCGCCGCGACCAGGCCGACCGGGTCGAGAACATCGACCAGTTCGCCCAGGCGTGGTGGCAATGGGCCCCGCGCTGGTCGCTGTTGCTGGGCCTGCGCCACAGCACCGTGCGGTTCCGCTCCAACGACCACTACATCACCGCCAGCAACCCCGATGACAGCGGCGCGCGCCGCTACGCGGCCACCACGCCGGTGGCCGGGGTAGTGTTCCGCGCCAGCGATGCCTGGCGGCTGTACGCCTCGGCCGGGCGTGGTTTTGAAACGCCCACCTTCAACGAGCTGGGCTACCGCGCCGACGGCCAGGCGGGGTTGGCGCTGGACCTGTCGGCCGCGCGCAGCCGCAACCTGGAAGTGGGCAGCAAATGGCATGCACAGAGCGGGGCGCGGCTGGAGGCGGCCCTGTTCCGGGCCGACACCGATGACGAACTGGCGGTGGCCAGCAACAGCGGCGGGCGTTCCACCTACCGCAACATCGGCCGTACCCGGCGGCAGGGCGCCGAAGCCAGCTACGTGCAGCCACTGGGCGCGCAGACCGAGCTGGCGGTGGCCTACACCTGGATCGAAGCGACGGTGCGCGATGCGTACCCGCTGTGCGGTACCGCCGGCTGCAACACGGTGCAGGCCGGCGCGCGCCTGCCCGGCGTGCCCCGGCAGCAGTGGAACGCGCGCATGCAGTACACGCCCGGACCGTGGCAGTGGGCCGCCGAGCTGGTGGCCTCCAGCGACACGGTGGTCAACGACCTGGCCACCGAGAAGGCGGCCGGCTATGCGCTGCTGAACCTGGAAGCGGCGCGGCGCTGGCAGACCGCGCAGGGCACGCTGCGGGCGTTCGCGCGCATCGACAACGTGCTGGACCAGCGCTACATCGGCTCGGTGATCGTCAACGACGGCAACCAGCGGTACTTCGAGCCCGGCCCGGACCGCCGGGTGGGTGTGGGCCTGCAGTGGCAGTGGGCGCCGTGATCAGCGGGCCGCTGGCGGTGGTTTAGCGCGGCCCACCCAACGGGCTGCCGCTAGCGCGGGATCTTGGCCGGCACGAACGGCGAGGTCGGGTCGCTGGCGGGGAAGGTTTCGTCCAGGGCTTCATCCTGGTTGTCGCTGGCGTGCTCCTTGCGCGCCTGGCGTTGTTCCTGGTTCTCCCGCCCGCCCGGGTGCGGCACCCCGGTGGGGTCCTTGCGGTCGCGATAGCCGTGGCTGGGACCGGACACCACCGGCAGGTGGTCCGCTTCGGCCGGGGGGGACATGCCGGCGCCGCGGTCTTCGGCGTCCTGGTTGTCATGTTTGGCGTGTTGTTCGCCAGGCACCGGGGTGCTGGCTTCGCGCAGGGGATCGCGTGGCATGGGAATCACTCCGGAACGGGGGAACTCCACTAGAGCGCTTGGCGGGTGAAGTCCCTGCGAATCGCCTGCCCTGAACACATCTGTCACGGCTGGCTAACGGCGGCGGGACTATTTCTGCCTGCCCTGTACCGCCGGAGTCGTGCCATGCCCCGCCTGGACCGTCGCGCCGCCTCCGCGCTGTTCAACGCCTACCTGCAGCCGACCCGGAACACGCGCCGCGTGCGCCGTGAGCGCACCGAGGAAGCCCAGGCGGTGGCGCAGGACTACCTGCAGTACATGCGCAACGACTACGAGCGCCGGCGCGGGCATGGCCACCGCAGCTGGCGCGATCTGTACCCGGCGTACGCGTTCGCCCTGACCACGCACTATGCGGCCTGGCCACGCGGCAACGATGACGACACCGACGGCGAGCTCGCCGAGCACTGGGAACAGATGCGCGGGCAGTCGCGGTTGGGCTGGGGCCAGGCACGCGGCATCGTCGAGGACGCCTGGCTGGCGCTGGACCACATGCCGCCAGCGGCCGTGCATGGCCTGCTGCAGTAACCCGTAAAGGGCCCCTGCACGGTGCGGACACGGGCGTTTCACGCCTGCCGCGGTACAGCTGCCCTCCCCCTGTAGCGTTGGAGTGGCCCTGCCATGGCCCGACCGATCTGGACCGGTACCCTCTCGTTCGGCCTGCTCAATGTCCCGGTGTCGCTGATGTCCGGCGAGCGCAAGGTCGACCTGCAGTTCCGCATGCTCGACTCACGCGACCGCAAGCCGATCCGCTTCGAGCGGGTCAACGCCGATACCGGTGAAGAGGTGCCGTGGAAGGACATCGTCAAGGCCTACGAGTACGACAAGGGCAGCTACGTGGTGCTGGAGGAGGACGATATCCGCTCGGCGGCGCCGGAGAGCCATGAGGCGGTGGAGGTGGAGACCTTCGTGGATGCCAGCACCATCGACCCGCGCTACTACGAGAAGCCCTACCTGCTCGTGCCGGCCAAGAAGGCCGAGAAGGGCTACGTGCTGCTGCGCGAAACCCTGCGCAGGACCGACAAGGTGGGCATCGCCCGGGTGGTGGTGCGCACCCGCGAGTACCTGTGCGCGATGATGCCGCATGGCGACGCGCTGGTGCTGATGATCCTGCGTTACCCACAGGAACTGGTCGACCCGGAAGACTACAAGCTGCCCACCGGTTCACTGGCCGACTACCGGATCAACAGCAAGGAAACGGCCATGGCCGAGCAGCTGATCGCCTCGATGTCCGGCGAGTGGAAACCCGATGACTACCACGACGAATTCCGCGAGCGGCTGCAGGTGCTGCTGAAGAAGCGCATCAAGGCCAAGGGCGGCACCACCAAGGTGGAGGAAGAACCCGCGCCGCGCGATGACGACGCCACCAACGTGGTCGACTTCATGTCGCTGCTGCAGAAGAGCCTGGATGCCAAGAAGCGCACGCCGGCCCGGAAGACCGCCGTGACCGCTGCGCCGAAGAAGGCGGCCACCAAGAAGGCCAAGGCACCGGCGAAGGCACCGGCCAAGGCGGCCAAGGCCGCGAAGAAATCCACCAAACGCGCCACCCCCACGCGCAAGGCCGGGTAAGCGCCGATGTCACTGCAGGAATACCGCCGCAAGCGTCGTTTCGACGGCACCCCCGAGCCGGATGCCGACCGCCGCGGCGCGCCGGCGCGGCGCCCGATCTTCGTGGTGCAGCTGCACCATGCCAGTTCGCGCCACTACGATTTCCGACTGGAAGCCGATGGCGTGCTGAAGAGCTGGGCGGTACCCAAAGGGCCGTCGCTGCGCGCGGGCGAGAAGCGCCTGGCGGTGGAGGTGGAGGACCACCCGCTGTCCTACGCAGGGTTCGAAGGCGATATTCCCAGCGGCCACTATGGCGCCGGGCATGTGGATGTGTACGACCACGGTACCTGGGCCTGCGATGGCGACCCGCTGGAGGCGATCGCTGCCGGCAAGCTCGACTTCGTGCTGCACGGTGAGCGCCTCAACGGTGGCTGGAAGCTGGTGCGCACGGCGATGAAGGGCAAGCAGCACCAATGGCTGCTGATCAAGCGCGACGACGCGCAGGCACGGGACGCAGAGGCCGATGACATGCTGGACACACCGCCGCCACGCGGCGCCGCCCGCAAGCGCGCAGCGGGGGCCAAGGCTGCGCCGCGCGCTGCCGCAAACACAGCCAAGCGCCCGGCCACGCCCGCGCCTGCACGCAAGGCCGACGCGCGCTGGCGCAAACGCGCGTTGGCGTTGGAGGGTGCGCGCGAAAACCCCTACCCATCCGGCTTCAAGCCTCAGCTCACCGACCACCGCGCCACCGCACCGGACGGCGATGGCTGGCTGCACGAGATCAAATGGGACGGCTACCGCCTGTTGGCCGAGGTCAACGATGGGGTGGTCGCGCTGCGCTCGCGCGGCGGCCTGAACTGGACCGACGATTTTCCCGACGTGGTGCAGGCCATTGCTGCGTTGCCGGTGCGCGACCTGCGCCTGGATGGCGAGCTGGTGGTGCTGGATGCGCAGGGCCGCAGCGATTTCACCGCCTTGCAGAAGGTCATCGACGGCACCGCCAGGCAGCCGCTGCGCTACGTGGTGTTCGACATGCCCGGCATTGCGGGAGTGGATATCAGCCGCTGCGGGCTGCTGCAGCGCAAGGCGCTGCTCAAGGACCTGATCGGCCCGGCGCCGGGCACGCTGGCCTACAGCGACCACGTGCTTGACCATGGACCGGCGGTGTTTGCCGCCAGCGGCGAAGCCGGGTTCGAAGGCATCATCAGCAAGCGCGTGGACGCGCCCTACGTCAACGCGCGCTCGCCGGCATGGATCAAGATCAAGCACGAGACCACCGACGAATTCCTGATCGTGGGCTACACCGATCCCAAGGGCGCGCGCAGCGGCTTCGGCTCGCTGCTGATGGCCACGCCCGACACAGGTGGTCTGCGTTACGTGGGCCGGGTGGGTACGGGGTTCGACGATGCGTTGCTGCGCACGCTGACCGCGCGCTTGAAACCGCTGGCGGTGAAACAGGACGTGCTGGCACTGCCGGCGCACGTGCCGTTCAATGCGCGCAGCGTGCATTGGGTGAAGCCGGTGCTGGTGGCCGAAGTGGCCTTCCGCGGCTGGGCCAAGGAAGGGCTGCTGCGCCAGGCCAGCTTCAAGCGGCTGCGCGAGGACAAGCATCCCGGTGACTTGGGGGTGGCCGGCCAAGGGCTGGCGAAGGCTAAGGCTATGAAGAAAGCAACGACGCGCGGCAAGGCCGACACGACGGCCGCAGGTGAGGCCGCGGAAGACGTCAGCATCAGCCATCCCGAGCGCGTGGTGTTCGCCAAGGCGAAGATCACCAAGGGCGAGGTGGCCGACTACTACCGGCAGATGGCGCGCTGGGTGCTGCCCGAAGTGGCGCGGCGGCCGCTGTCGGTCCTGCGCTGCCCGGACGGGGTGGACAAGCCCTGCTTCTTCCAGAAACACCACGGCACCGGGCTCGGCGAGGCGGTGCGCGCGATCCCGCTGGAACAGAAGAGCGGGCGCGAGGATTACCTGTACATCGAGGACGTGGCCGGGTTGCTGCAGCTTGTGCAGATGAACACCCTGGAGCTGCATCCGTGGGGCGCCACCGTGGCCGATCCAGAGCATCCGGACCGGCTGGTGTTCGACCTGGATCCCGGCGACGGGGTGAGCTGGGCGCAGGTGAAGTCGGCCGCACGCGATGTGCGCGATCGGCTGTTGGATACCGGCCTGCAGAGCTTCGTGCGACTGTCCGGGGGCAAGGGCGTGCATGTGGTGGTGCCCTTGGAGCCCAAGGCCGACTGGGCCCAGGCCAAGGACTTCTGCGACGCGTTCGCGCAGGCCATGGCCGAACATGCGCCGGACCGTTACGTGGCCACGATGAGCAAGGCCAAGCGCACCGGGGTGATCTTCATCGACTGGCTGCGCAATGCACGCGGCGCCACCAGTGTCAGCTCGTGGTCGCTGCGCGCGCGGCCCGGTGCCGGCGTGGCGGTGCCGCTGCGGTGGGAAGAGCTGGGCCGCATCACCGCCGCCGATGCGTTCCCCATGGCCAAGGCGCTGCAGCGTGCGCAGCGCTTGAAGCAGGATCCATGGGACGGGATCGAGGCGGTGAAGCAGGTGCTGCCCGGGGCGTGACGCTGTAGGGAGTGCGCGAACGGCCCAGTTCGGTTGTTGTCATGCCATCCCGGGTGGTGCGTTTGCCCCGGCGGTCGATGGGGATGCGACCCTACCGTGTAGTTCGCGTCACTGCGGGCGATAGCGCGCGCCCAGCCAGATGCCGGCGGCCTGCAGTGGCAGCGAGAGCAGCAGCACCAGGACGAACCAGAACGGGAAGTCGCTGCCCAGGTCCCAGGCGGCATAGACCGAGGCCGCGGCGATCACCGCCCACACCACCCCGCCGTGAACGTAGGGCACGGTCGGCGCGTAGCGCGCGGCGAACGCGGTGGCGGCGATGCCGCCGAGGATGGTCCAGCCCAGGTCCCAGGCCAGGCGCGCCTGCCCGCCGTCGCTCAGGCCGATCCACGGCGCGATCCAGCCGGCCGCGCCGCTGACCATGCCCAGCACGAACAGCGCCACCACCACGCACAGCACGGACAGTACGACGGTCTTGGCAAGCGACAACGCGGACATGGCGATCCAGGGCAACGGGACGGTGCCCATTATGGACGCGTGCGTGGGCTCAGACCTTGCCGGCGTCCTTCAGCTGCGCGAACTCGTCATCGCTGAACAGCCGCGAGCGCACCAGGAAGCGCACGCCCTCGCCGTTCTCAAGCGAGAACATGCCACCGCGTCCGGGCACCACGTCGATGATCAGCTGGGTGTGCTTCCAGTACGCGAACTGCGACGGGCTGATGTAGAACGGGGCGCCGCCGATCTCGCCGAGCTGCACGTCGCGGTCGCCCACGATGAAGTCACCCTGGGCAAAGCACATCGGCGAGGAGCCGTCGCAGCAGCCGCCGGACTGGTGGAACAGCAGGGGGCCGTGGCGGGCGTGCAGCGTTTCGATCAGCTGCAGTGCCGCCAGGGTGGCGGTGACCTGGGGGGGTTGGGCGCTCATCGTTGGGTTTCCTGGGAGCCGGCCAGCGGCCGGCACTACCGGGTGGTGGAGCGGCCTGCCATCGTCGGGAGAGGGAAGGCGATGGCAGGCCGCGGTGCACGAGCGGTTACGCGTTGAGATCCAGCACCACGCGGCCTTCGATCTTGCCGGCGTGCATGCGCGCGAAGATGTCGTTGATGTTCTCCAGGCTATCGCTGGTAACCGTGGCCGCCACCTTGCCCTGCTCGGCGAACTCCAGCGATTCCTGCAGGTCCAGACGGGTACCGACGATCGAGCCACGCACGGTGATGCCGTTGAGCACCATGCCGAAGATGTCCAGCGGGAAGTTGCCCGGCGGCAGGCCGTTCAACGACACCGTGCCACCGCGGCGGACCATGCCCAGCGCCTGTTCGAAGGCCTTCGGCGATACCGCCGTGACCAGCGCACCGTGCGCGCCGCCGATCTCCTTCTTCAGCAACGCGGCCGGGTCGGTGGTGCGCGCGTTGACCGTGATCGTCGCGCCGAGGCGCTCGGCGAGCTTCAGCTTGTCGTCGTCGATATCCACCGCGGCCACATTCAAGCCCATGGCCCGGGCGTACTGCACCGCCATGTGGCCCAGTCCACCGATGCCGGAGATCACCACCCACTGGCCCGGACGTGTGTCGGTGACCTTCAGGCCCTTGTACACCGTCACGCCGGCGCACAGGATCGGCGCGACCTCGATGAAGCCCACGCCCTTGGGCAGCAGGCCCACATAGTTGGCATTGGCCAGCGCGTATTCGGCGAAGCCGCCGTTGACCGAGTAACCGGTGTTCTGCTGCGCTTCGCACAGCGTTTCCCAGCCGCCCATGCAGTGCTCGCAATGGCCGCAGGCCGAGTACAGCCACGGGATGCCAACGCGGTCGCCTTCGCGGATATGGCTGACACCCGCACCCACCGCCACCACGTGGCCCACGCCTTCGTGCCCGGGAATGAACGGCGGGTTGGGTTTGACCGGCCAGTCGCCCTCCACCGCGTGCAGGTCGGTGTGGCAGACACCACACGCCTCGATCTTCACCAGGATGTCGCCGGGGCCGGGCCGCGGTACCTCCACTTCCTCGATACGCAACGGCTTGCCGAATTCGCGGACGACAGCGGCCTTCATGGTCTTGTTCATGCATGGATCTCCGTGGATTGCCAATGACAGCACTGTGGCGCCGGCCTCCGGCCGACGCCTTGATCGTGATCAAGCAGGGCGCGGGCTCAGAAGAAGCCCAGCTTCTTCGGCGAGTAGCTCACCAGCAGGTTCTTGGTCTGCTGGTAGTGGTCGAGCATCATCTTGTGGTTCTCGCGACCGATGCCGGATTGCTTGTAGCCGCCGAACGCGGCATGCGCCGGGTAGGCGTGGTAGCAGTTGGTCCACACGCGGCCGGCCTGGATGCCGCGGCCCATGCGGTACAGACGCGAGGCATCGCGGCTCCACACGCCCGCACCCAACCCGTACAGCGTGTCGTTGGCGATCTCCAGCGCTTCTTCCTCGGTCTTGAAGGTGGTCACCGACACCACCGGCCCGAAGATTTCCTCCTGGAACACGCGCATCTTGTTGTGGCCCTTGAACACGGTGGGCTTCACGTAGAAGCCGCCGGCCAGGTCGCCGTCGAGGGTGGCCTGCTCACCGCCGATCAGCACCTCCGCGCCTTCCTGCCTGCCGATATCGAAGTAGGACAGGATCTTCTCCAACTGCTCCGACGACGCCTGCGCACCGACCATCGTGTTGGGGTCCAGCGGGTTGCCCTGTTTGATCGCGGCCACGCGCTTGAGCGCGCGTTCCATGAACTTCTCGTAGATCGATTCCTGGATCAGCGCCCGCGACGGACAGGTGCACACCTCGCCCTGGTTGAAGGCGAACAGCACGAAGCCTTCGATGGCCTTGTCCAGGAAATCATCGTCCTCGGCCATCACATCGGCGAAGAAAATATTGGGCGACTTGCCCCCCAGTTCCAGCGTCACCGGAATCAGGTTCTGGCTGGCGTACTGCATGATCAGCCGGCCGGTGGTGGTTTCCCCGGTGAAGGCGATCTTGGCGATGCGCGGGTTGGACGCCAGCGGCTTGCCCGCCTCCACGCCGAAGCCATTGACCACGTTGAGCACGCCGGCCGGCAGCAGGTCGCCGATCACCTCCATCAGCACCAGGATCGAGGCGGGGGTCTGTTCGGCCGGCTTGAGCACCACGCAGTTGCCGGCCGCCAGCGCCGGGGCCAGTTTCCAGGCGGCCATCAGCATCGGGAAGTTCCACGGGATGATCTGCCCGACCACGCCGAGCGGCTCGTGGAAGTGGTAGGCGATGGTGTCCTTGTCGATCTCCGACAGGCTGCCTTCCTGCGCGCGCACCGCCCCGGCGAAGTAGCGGAAGTGGTCGGCCATCAGCGGGATGTCGGCGTTGAGCGTCTCGCGGATCGGCTTGCCGTTGTCCCAGGTCTCGGCATGCGCGAGCAGGTCCAGGTTCTCCTCGATCCGGTCGGCGATCTTGTTGAGGATGTTGGCGCGTTCGGTGGTGGAGGTCTCGGCCCAGGCGCGCTTGGCGGCATGCGCGGCGTCCAGCGCCGCTTCGATGTCCTCGGCGTTGGAGCGGGCGACCTCGGTGAAGACCTTGCCGGTGACCGGCGTGGTGTTCTCGAAGTACTGGCCGCTGCGGGGTGCCACCCACTGCCCGCCGATGAAGTTGCCGTAGCGCGGCTTGAAGATGGACTGCGGGTCGGTGGCGTGCGGCTTGGCGGACGTGACGGCGTTCATCGGGGTGCATCTCCGGCAGGTTGGGAAAAGGCCCGTAAGGGGTCCTTCCCTGCCGCAAGGACGATGCCAACTCTGGCCTGCTGCGCTGCGGCACGCCGTCGGGCCGCGGCCGGCCACGGAACATGCCTGTGATCTGCGGCGGTGCAGCAGCGAAGGTCATTGCGCAGTAACGCCGCCTGTGCTGTTTATCGGAACAGGTCCCGCTACAACTGTCGCAGTTTGCGACACTGGAGAAACAGGTGTCCCAGCAGCCGCTTCTGCACCGTGTCGGCAACGCGCGTCGTTCGTTCTTCGAGCGCGGCGCGACGCCGGTCGGCATCGTGCCCGACACCATCCTGCAGTCGTGGCAGCGCTGCCTGCGTGGTGGGCTGTCGGTGGATGCGCAGCCGGAGGTGGAGCCGTTGCCGGATGCACGCCTGCGCGAACTGCGCGAGCGCCAGCAGAAGCTGTGGCGGCTGGCCCGCCCCGAGCTGGACGGGCTGGCCGCCGACATCGCCGCCGCCGGCAGCATCGTGCTGCTCACCGATGAAGACGGCTGGATCCTGGATGCCGAAGGCAGCCCGGGTTTCCTCGACAAGGCCGGACGCGTGGCGCTGATGCCGGGTGTGCGCTGGGATGAGACCACGGTGGGCACCAACGCCATTGGCACGGCCATCGTGGAGGGCCGCTCGGTGGAAGTGCGGGGCGGCGAGCACTACTTCGCCCCGCACGGCATCCTGACCTGCTCGGCCACGCCGATCTTCGACCCCTACGGCCAGCGCGTGGGCGTGCTGGACATCTCCGGCGATGCGCGATTGCAGCACCTGCACGCGCGGGTACTGGCGCGGCAGGCCGTGGCGCACATCGAGCACCGTTACTTCGACGCGGGGCTGGCCGACTGCGAGCTGGTGCGGCTGCACCACGACGCCACCCTGCTGGGCACCCCACGCGAGGGCATCCTGGGCTTCCGCGGCGGCCGCCTGGTGGCTGCCAACCGTACCGGCCTTGCCCTGTTCGGGCTGGAGCATGCCGACATCGGCCATGCGCCGTATGCCGCGCTGTTCGATGGGCCGCTATCGCGCCTGCACGACGACGGTGCGCTGATCGACCGCCAGGGCCGCGCGCTGTACGGGCAGCTGGGCGAGGGCCAGCGTGCGCCGGTGCGGGGCCGTGCGGATGCGCGGTCGGCGGCGTTGCCGACCGGGTCACGTCGACCGGCGGCCACCGCGGTGGATGCCACCCCGCTGTTCGATGCCGACCAGCAGCGCGCGCTGGATCGCGCCTGCCGCGTGCTGGATGCGCAGTTGCCGGTGCTGCTGCAGGGTGAGACGGGCACGGGCAAGGAGGTCTTCGCCCGCGAACTGCACCGGCGCAGCCTGCGCGCCGACAAACCCTTCGTCGCGGTCAACTGCGCGGCCTTGCCGGAGGGCCTGATCGAGGCCGAACTGTTTGGCTATGAAGAAGGCGCGTTCACCGGTGCCCGCCGCCAGGGCAGTACCGGCCTGCTGCGCCAGGCGCAGGGCGGCGTGCTGTTCCTGGACGAGATCGGTGACATGCCGCTTGCCCTGCAGCCGCGGCTGCTGCGCGTGCTGCAGGAACGCACACTGTCGCCACTGGGCGGCGGCAAGCCGGTGCAGCTGGATTTCACGCTGATCTGCGCCACCCACCGCGACCTGGACCTGGCCATGCAGGCGGGCGATTTCCGCAGCGACCTGTACTACCGTATCGCCGACCACGCGGTACTGCTGCCACCACTGCGCGAGCACCCGGATCGCGCGGCGCTGGTTGCCGGCCTGTGGACCCGCCTTGGGCAGGGCCGTGAACTGGATCCGGCCGCGCGCGCCGCGCTGGCCGCGCATGCGTGGCCAGGCAACGTACGCCAGCTGTGCGCGTGCCTGCGCACGCTGGTGGCGTTGAGCGACCCGGGCGATGTCATCGGGGTGGATGCGCTGCCGGCGCAGGTCCGTCACCCTGCTCCACCGGCGCCGCTACCGGCGAGCGCCGGCGATGGCCTGGAAGCGATGACCCTGGCGGCCATGCGCGAGGCACTGGCCGTCAGCGGCGGCAACGTGGCCGCCGCCGCGCGGGCGCTCGGCATCAGCCGCAGCACCCTCTACCGGCGCCTGGGCGAGGCCGCGCACCGGCACTGAGCCGGCGGGTCGGCTCAGCCGACCAGCGCGGCCGAATCGCGAGCCAGCTGTTCGATCGCGGCCCAGTCGCGGGCCTGCAGCAGCGCGCGCGTGGTCAGCCACGAGCCGCCCACGCACAGCACGTTGGGCAGGTGCAGGAAGTCGCGTGCGGTCTGCGCGCTGATCCCGCCCGTGGGGCAGAAGCGCACGTCGCCGAACGGCCCGTTCCACGCCGACAGCATCGCCGCGCCGCCGGCCTGCACCGCCGGGAAGAACTTGAAGGTATCCAGGCCGTGYTCCAGGCCCAGCATCAGCTCGGAGGAGGTGGCCACGCCGGGCAGGAACGGCAGGTCGGTGTCGCGCGCGGCGGCGTACAGGCGCGGGGTGGCGCCCGGCGACACGGCAAACCGCCCGCCCACCTGCTTGACCTGTTCCATCTGCGCGGCGGTCAGCACGGTGCCGGCGCCCACCACCGCATCGGGCACGGCCTCGACCATGGCCTTGATGGCCTCCATCGCCACCGGCGTACGCAGCGTCACCTCGATCACCGGCAGGCCGCCGTTGAACAGGGCGCGCGCTACCTCGACCGCATCGTCGATGTTCTCGGGGGTGAACACCGGAATCACCGGGGCCAGTTTCAGGACAGCACGTACACGTGGATCAGCGCCGGACATCGAATCGCTCCTCGCCCGTCAGGGCCATCACGTCAGCCTCGCTGACAGGGTTGAAGTCGCCCGGAATCGAATGCTTGAGGCAGGCCGCAGCCAGGCCGAAGCGCACGATCGCCTCCGGTGCGAAGCCGCGCATCATGCCATGCAGGATGCCGGCGGCGAAGGCATCGCCGCCGCCGATGCGGTCCACGATGCCGATCATCTCGCGGGTTGGCGCTACCGCGCGGGTGCCATCGCGGCCGACCAGCATCGCCCCGAGGGCATGGTTGTCCACACTGTGCGGCGTGCGCTGGGTGCAGGCCATCCACTGCAGACGCGGGAACGCGGCGAACGCCTGCGCGGCGGCCGCATCGACACGCTCACGCACATCGGCCTGTTCGAATTCACCGCCGAGCACCACGCCGATATCGCGGTAGTCAGCAAAAATCAGATCGGCGCAGGCGAACAGCTGGCGCAGGATGCCGGGGGCATCGCCCTGCCAGCGCGCCCACAGCGACGGCCGGAAGTTGCCATCGAAGGACACCCGCACGCCACGCGCGCACGCCGCCTGGGCAGCCACCAGCGTGGCCTGGGCCATGGCCGGGTTCAGGGCGGGGCTGACCCCGGACAGGTGCAGCCAGTCTGCGCCGTCCAGCAGCGCATCCCAGTCGTAGTCGGCCGCGCTGCCGCAGGCGAATGCCGAGTCGGCGCGGTCGTAGACCACTTCGCTGGCCCGCTGCACCGCGCCGGTGGTGAGGAAGTACAGGCCCATGCGGCCGGGCCGGACCTGCACGTGGCCGGTGTCCACCCCATGCCGGCGCAGCTCGCCGGCCACGAACCGGCCCAGCGGGTTGTCCGGCAAGGTGCTGACCATCGACACCGCGTGCCCCAGATGGGCCAGCGACACGCCCACGTTGGCCTCCGCGCCGCCAGGATGCACCGCCAGCTGCGCGCTCTGCAGCAGCAACTCGCGGCCCGGTGCGCTCATGCGCAGCAGCAACTCTCCGAAACAGACAACACGACTCATGGCGGTGGATCCTTGTGAAAGCGAGGGCGCGTGCGGCGGCACCCGGATGGAATGGCTAGCGGTGTCATTCTAGCCAAGCCGGACCGGGCGTCTACCGCCCGCATTGTCGAAAGCATTGTCCCGCAAGCCTCCGGGAGACATTGAAAATCTGTTGCGCTGCAAGATGCTCCTTCTGGAACGGGCTGTTAACGTCCGCCCTGACCAGCGGTGTCATTGCACTGACATGTCGCCGGATAGCTGTTTCATGTAGCACCTTGGGAGAGGGAAAACATGCAATCTCGAAACATCCAGAAAAAGACACCGGTTACCTTGCTTGCCCTGTCGATCGGCCTGGCGCTGAGTGGTACCGCGCTGGCCCAGGAAGCCCCTACCGACCTGGACACTGTCACCGTGACCGGCTACCGCGCCAGCGTCGAGAAGGCGCTGGACATCAAGCGCGGCGAAGCCGGCGTGGTCGATGCCATCGTCGCCGAGGATATCGGCAAGTTCCCGGACCTCAACCTGGCCGAGTCGCTGCAGCGCATTCCGGGCGTGGTCATCACCCGTGAAGCCGGCGAAGGCCGCAACATTTCCGTGCGTGGCCTCGGTCCGGACTTCACTCGCGTGCGCATCAACGGCATGGAAGCGCTGACCACCGTCGGCGCCGGCGACCAGAGCGGCGGCACCAACCGCGGCCGCGGCTTCGACTTCAACGTGTTCGCCTCGGACCTGTTCTCGCAGATGGTGGTGCGCAAGACCGCCTCGGCCGACGTCGAGGAAGGCTCGCTGGGCGCCACCGTGGACCTGCGCACCGCGCGTCCGTTCGATTACGACGGCTTCACTTTCGTGGCCAGTGGCCAGGCCGGCTACAACGCCATGGCCGAAAAAGCCGATCCGCGCCTGGCGGCGCTGATCTCCAACACCTTCGCCGATGGCACCTTCGGCGCGCTGCTGTCGGTGGCCTATTCCGAGCGCCAGGCGCTGGAAGAGGGCTCCAACACCGGGCGTTGGGCCAATGGTCCGAGCAACGGTGGCTTCGCCGCCAGCCCGGCCTTCCCGGCGGCGCGCAGTGCCGACGTCTACCACCCGCGCTTCCCGCGCTACGTGCAGCTGGAACACCAGCAGGAGCGCCTGGGCGTGACCGGGTCGCTGCAGTGGAAGCCCAGCGACGCCACCGAAATCTCGCTGGACGCGCTGTACTCCAAGATCGACGCCACCCGCGACGAACACTACATCGAAGCCATTTCCTTCAGCCGCAACCGCGATACGGGCACCGGCGTGAATCGCCGCCCGGAGCGCGACGGCAAGCCGGCGATGGTGGTGCGCAACGGTGAGATCCGCAACAACGCGCTGGTCTACGGCGAGTTCGACAACGTCGACATCCGCACCGAGAACCGCCACGACGAGTGGAGCACCGAGTTCAAGCAGGCCAGCCTCAACTTCGATCATCGCTTCAGCGACGCGTTCTCGATCAACGGCAAGGTGGGCGCCTCGCGCTCGGCGCACGAAAACCCCGTGCAGACCACCATCATCATGGACAAGTACGACGTTGACGGGTACAGCTACGACTACCGTGGCAACAGCCGTGCGCCGGTGCTGAACTACGGCATCGACCCGACCGATCCCAACGGCTGGGAACTGGCCGAAATCCGTCTGCGCCCGCAGTACGTGGACAACGACTTCGACACTGCCGAGGTCAACTTCAACTGGAACATCAGCCCTGGCTTCCGGCTCAAGGGCGGCGTGCTGGCCAAGAACTACACGTTCAGCACCGTTGAACTGCGTCGCACCAGCGAAGTGGCCGTGCCAACCTTCGCCGACGGCAGCCGTATCGTGTCGCCGGACCTGACCAGCCAGGCTGGCCTGAAGGGCATCTCCGGCTCGCCCTCCAACTGGGTGGTGCCCAACCTCGATGCCATCGCCGACGCGCTGGACATCTACAGCAACACCGGCACCTTCGCCGTTGCGCCCCGCGCCAACAACAGCCGCAGCGTGGAAGAGAAGGACCGCGGCGTCTGGCTGATGGGCGAGTTCTCCACCGATCTCGGGTCCATTCCGCTGTCGGGCAACTTCGGCGTGCGCTACGTGCAGACCGAGCAGACCTCCAGTGGCGCAGCCACGGTGGGCGGCGCGCTGGTACAGGCCACCACCAACCGCAAGTACAACGACACCCTGCCCTCGTTCAACCTGGTGGCGGAAATCGCCCCCGACTTCCTGATCCGCCTGGGCGCGGCAAAGGTGATGAGCCGTCCCGGTCTGGGCAACCTGACCCCGGGCGTCACCGTGGCGGTGGCCGGCGGTGCACGGACCGTGGCCGGTGGCAACCCGAACCTGGATCCGTTCCGCGCCACCAACGTGGACATGAGCTTCGAGTGGTACTTCAACGAAGGCGCGATGGCGGGCATCGGCCTGTTCTACAAGGACATCGAATCGTTCGTGCAGAACACCCGCGAAGTGCGTCCGTACTCCAGCAGCGGCCTGCCGGCCAGCCTGCTCGACGGCACCGGCGCGTCGGTCAACGATGATTTCACCTTCACCATTCCGCTCAATACGCCTGGCGGTGAGCTGTACGGCGTCGAGGCCAACTACACCCAGCCCTTCACCTTCCTGCCGGGCAAGTGGTCCAACCTGGGCGTGCAGTTGAACTACACCTGGGTGGACACCAGCATCCAGTACGTCAATGGCGCCGGCGTACCGGTGATGAAGAACCAGCTCACCGGCACGTCCAAGAATGCCTGGAACGCCACGCTGTTCTACGAAGGGAAGGTGTGGTCGGGCCGTGTCTCGGCGACCAACCGCAGCGACTACCTGACCGCGGCACCGGGCCAGGAGGTTGGCTTCAACATGGATGGAACGCACGGCATGACCGGCACCACCGTGCTGGACGCCTCCCTGCGCTACCGCATCAGCGACCAGCTGGAGCTGAGCCTGGAAGGCATCAACCTCACCAACGAGGCGTCCGACGAGTGGGTGTACTCGCCCAGCACGGGCGAGCTGCCGCTGCAGTACACCGAGAGTGGCCGCCAGTTCCTGCTCGGCGTGCGCTACAAGTTCTGATTCACCGGCAGGACCCAGCGGCGGCGTGAGCACTCACGCCGCCGGCTGCGCGCGCCGCCGTCGTTGCCATCCACACCCGTCACTGCAGGCACGCTGCTGCGGCGCAAGATGCCGCCGCGTGAAGGGTTTGTTACGTTTCGGATGACCAACGGTGTCACAGCGGCACATGCGCGACAGACGCTCCGGGGGAGGCCGGACGTCCATGACTCATCACCATCACGCTCGCATGGCGGCGCACCTTGGAAGGAAACACACGATGGATCGACCGTTCTCCTGTAAAAAGACACCGGTTACCGTGCTTGCGGTCGCCATTGCATTCGCCCTGCAGGGTACCGCTGGCATCGCCGCGGCCCAGCAGACGCCGGAAGCGGCGGCCGCACTCAACGCGGTGGACCTGGACAAGGTGGAGGTCAAAGCCACCTACCGCGAAAGCCTGCAGCAGTCGCTGGATGAAAAGCGCTACAGCGTCGAGCAGGTGGATGCGATCTACGCCGAAGACATCGGCAAGTTCCCCGATCTGAACCTGGCCGAGTCGATGCAGCGCATTGCCGGCGTGTCGATCGACCGCGAAGGCGGCGAAGGCCAGCAGATCTCCGTGCGCGGCCTGGGCTCGGACTTCACCCGCGTGCGCATCAACGGCCTGGAAGCACTCTCCACCGCCGGCAGCGGCACCACCGGGGTCAACCGAAGCCGCGGTTTCGACTTCAACACCTTTGCCTCCGAACTCTTCAGCCGGGTCAAGATCAACAAGACCCAGTCGGCGCAGACAGACGAAGGCTCGCTGGGCGCTACGGTCGACCTGCGCGGTTCGCGCCCGTTCGACTTCGAGGGCTTTCAGGCATCGCTCGGCGGCCAGTACGGTTACAACGAGCTCTCCAAGAACAAAGACCCGCGCATCTCCGGGCTGATCAGCAACACCTGGGCCGACGGCCGGGTCGGCGCGCTGATGTCGGTGGCCTACAGCAAGCGCACCATCTTCGAGGAAGGCTACAACCCGGTCCGCTGGGAGCACGGCAACTACCGCAACTCCAACCAGAGCACCGCGGCCAACAACGGCACCTACGGCTTCTGCAGCCCGGCCGGCTACGACCCGCAGACCCCGCGCAATCCGCTGGCCAATGAAACCGCCGCCGGTGTGGGCAGCGCCGCCAACCAGGCGCGCAGCAACGGCTGGGGCAGCTACGGTATCGATGCCACCCACTGCGGCCCCGGCCTGGACCGGCCCGCCGCCACGGCCGAGAACATCGCCGCCTACGAGACCGCGACCAACGCGTGGATCCCGCGCTACCCGCGCTACGTCCGCACCGAACACGAGATCGAGCGCCTGGGCGTCACCGGCGCGCTGCAGTTCAAGGTCAGCGACGACACCCAGTTGAACCTGGACGTGCTGTATTCCAAGCTCGACAAGGACGTGCGCGAAGACTCCATCGGCGCCAACCTGCACCGCACCGCGCAGTACGGCGGCAAGACCCAGATCGTGGTCCGCGAGGCGCAGGCCGATGCGCAGAACCGCCTCACCTACGGCGTGTTCGACAACGTGGACTTCCGCACCGAATCCACCGCGATCGAAGAAAGCACCGAGTTCAAACAGTTCAGCCTGAACCTGGAGCACCGCTTCAACGACGCGGTGCGGCTGGACGCGGTGATCGGGCATTCCGAGTCGAACTACGAACGGCCGGTGTTCTCGATGGTCAGCTTCGACAACAGCAACCTGGACGGCTTCGTGCTGGACATGCGCAACGGCAAGGTGCCGGCGATGTCGTTCCCGTTCGACCTCAGCGCCGTGGACAACTGGAAGTGGCTGGGCTACGGCAGCACGCCGGTCAATGCCAACGGCACCGCGCGCGGCGGCAACATCAGCGAAGTGCGTTTGAACCCGCAGTACGTCGACAACGCGTTCGACACGGCCAAGGTGGACCTCACCTTCGTCATCAATCCCACCTTCACCCTGCGCGGCGGTCTGGCCTACAAGGACTACGACATGAGCACGCAGGAGTACCGCAACATCAGTTACGGGCGCCTGTCGCAGGCGCTGCCCGACGGGGTCACCGTGGGTGACCTCAGCAGCTCGCTGAGCGGCTTCGGCAAGGGCATGGACGGCAGCCTGCCCAACGCGTGGCTGGTGCCGGACTTCAAGCAGATCGCCAACCTGCTGGACATCTACTGCAACTGCAACACCGGCACCCTGGGCGGCGACTACCGACTGGCCAGCGTCGGTCACTTCGGCGCGTCCAACAACAACTTCGACGTCAACGAGAAGAGCTACGGCAGCTACCTGCAGCTGGACTTCAACACCGACCTGCTGGGCCGCGCGTTCCGCGGCAACCTGGGCGTGCGCTACGTGCAGACCCGCATCACCGCCGATGGCTATGCGCCGTGTACCGCCACCAACGCCAACGATCTGTCCTCGGCCTGCGCACCGTTCTTCGGGGTGGCCAGCGCCACCGCCGACCCCGGCGAGCGCCTGCAGGTCGGTACCCGGGTCGGCCACAAGTACGACGACTGGCTGCCCTCGTTGAACCTGGCCTGGGACCTGACCGACACCTTCGTGCTGCGCTTCGGCGCGGCCAAGACCATGGCCCGCCCGACCCTGTCCAACCTGTCGCCGAGCGTCAGTGGTGGGCCCACGGCGTATTTCGACGATGACCGCGCGTACTCGATCAACCTGGGCAACCCCAAGCTGGATCCGTTCCGTTCGACCAACTACGACCTCAGCGCGGAGTGGTACTTCGACGAAGGCGCGCTGCTGTCGGCGGCGGTGTTCTACAAGGACATCGACAGCTACGTGCAGCGCACCCGCCTGATGACCACCTGGGCGGACATGGGCTATTCGCTGGATCTGCTGCCGACCGGTTTCAGCCCGGACACCGTGTTCAACGTGCAGAGCTACTTCAACACGCCCGGCGGCCCGCTCAAGGGCTATGAAGTGTCCTACCAGCAACCCTTCAGCTTCCTGCCCGGCTTCTGGCGCAACTTCGGCGTGCAGCTCAACTACACGCACGTCGAGTCGAAGATCAAATACATGTTCAGCTCGGGCACCGGCAGCACCATCGTCACCACCTACACCGAGAACGACCTGCTGAACCTGTCACCGAACTCGTACAACGCCACCCTGTACTACGACGATGGCCGCTTCAGTGCCCGCGTCTCCACCAGCTACCGCGACGCGTACATCAGCACCATCCTGTCGCAGGAAAACGTGTGGGACCTGGATGGCAAGCAGCTCGCCACCGCCGATGTGCAGGGCAAGTACAGCGTGGAGAACGTGGACTTCAACATGTCTTACAAGGTCAACAAGAACCTCTCGCTGACCTTCGAGGCGATCAACCTGCTCGACACCGCCGATGAGCGTTATGTCGATTCGGCGTTGTCGCTGCCGGACCGCTACACGCATACCGGGCGGCAGTACTACCTCGGCCTGCGCTACAAGTTCTGACCGTGCTGCGCCTGCCGCCACCTGTATCGCGCCCATCCCCGTCCTTCTCTCCGGGATGGCGGGCGCGGTGCGGGGGCGGGAGGCCACCGTGAGCCGCTGACGCCTGCTGGTGGTTCCGCTGTACTGTTTCTGCTGTCGAAAGGAAGGTCCCATGCATCGCCCTGTCGCCCCCTTGATCCGTCCCTCCCGCCTGTCGGCCAGCCTGCTGGCCCTGCTGCTTGCGGGCAGTGGCACCGCCTGGGCGCAGACCGCCCCGCAGCTGCTGTTCCACGTCTCGGCCGACCAGGGCCTGCAGGCCGACACCGCCGCAGGCGATCCGGTACCGAACTTCGTGGACAAGGTGAAGCGGGTGCCGAACGGTGCGCATGGCAGCGCGATCGAATGGGCGGATGATGGCGTGTTGTCGTGGAACGCGCCGGGCAACATCCAGGCCCAGCGCGGCACGCTGGGCTTCTTCTGGCGGTCCCGCTACGCGGTGGGCGACGCACCGTTCGTGATCTTCCGGGTCGGCTATGCCGACCACAGCAGCTGGGACATGGCGTGGCTGCGCATCGATTGGAACGGCCACGGCTTCGATGCGTTCGTCACCGATGCCAACCTGGCGCGCACGCGCGTGTCGTTCAAGCTCGACCAGAACCCCTCGCCGCAGCAGTGGCAGCACATCGCCTTCGGCTGGGACGAAAACCACGGCGTGCGCCTGTACGTGGACGGCAAGGAGGTGGCCCGCCAGGAGACCACCGCCGACTACGATGCCGCACTCGATCAGCTCGGCCTGGCCGCGCGCGTGATGGCGCCCTACCAGGTGCAGAGCCGCTACAACTTCCTGCGCGGCAGCGACTTCGACGAGATCCGCGTCTACGACCGCCTGCTCGATCCGGCCGGCATGGCCGCCCTGGCGCGCAATGCCGCGCCCGCCACCGCCGTGGCCGTACCGGAGCCGATGCGCGCCTGGCGCCACCGCCATGGCTGGGACGCCACCCCGCCGCCGGCGCTGACCACCGCCACCACGACGATCCGCAAGGTCGAGTTCGCCGATACCAAGGACCACAAACAGTGGATGTGGAAGGCGACCGACGGCATCGCCGAAACCACCTGGCCGGGCGTGTACAACCGCTCGCGCCTGCCCGGCCGCAACGACTACTTCCAGCTGCCCGACTGGAACACCTACGTCGAGGGCGGCCAGCAGCTGGACCTGACCCTGCCGGCCGGTGAGACCGTCAACCGCATCGAAGTGCGTGGCGCCGCGTTCGGCGGGCTCAGCCACAGCGCCGATGACCAGCCGCCGCAGACCCTGTTCCAGCGCCCGCAGGGCGTGGTGCGCAGCGTGAATGCCATTGCCGCCCAGACCGGCGGGGTACTGCACTTCCGCAATACCGAACAGGAAACGCCGATCCAGGAAATCTGGGCCTACCAGGTCAGCGACGCGGCCGAGCCGGACGGCACGGTAAAGCAGCGTTACCTGATCGACAGCCAGGCGCTGCCGGACTACACCAACATCGCCGCATTGCGCGACTACATTGATGGCCGCTACCCGGCCGCCGAACGCAGCACGGTGATGGCGCTGCCCAAGGGTGCCGGCGCACGCAGGCGTGCCGCCGACACGCTGCCCGCGCAGCCGCTGCCGATCGTGCACGTGCTCATTCCCTCCGGCGTCAGCGACGCACCGGCCGCGCAGCCGCTGATCCGCAGCTGGGCACACAGCTGGGAGAACATGCACGATGGCCTGGACGGCGTGGCCATCGACCTGCCCGCGCTGGACCTGCCCGCCACCCACGACGGGCTGATCCCGCTCAACATCCGCATCAAGGACCCGATCTGGCCGGCGCGCGACATGATCGACGTGTCGGTGTCGGTCAAACCGGGCCAGAAGCGCACCCTGTGGCTGGATCTGCGCGACCGCATCCTCACCGCCGACAGCCTGTGGATCTCCATCGCCTCGGCCGCACCGGGGTTCAACGCCGCGTCGCTGGACGGGGCGGAGATCCGCATGGTCTACAAGGACCGCGAGGAGGCGAAGAAGGAGCACATCGCCGACCGTTTCAACCAGGTGCGTGACAACTGGGGCTTCCTGGTCGAAGAACACACCACGTCCAAGCGGCAGCGCCTGTACGCGCGCGTCTACGCCGACCTCAGCGACCTGTTGCGGGTCGACCCGGACCACGTCAACGGCCGCCTGTACTGGAACTACATCAGCTACAACAGTCAGGGCAAACCGCCGTTCACCCAGCCGCAGGCGCCCAAGGGCGTGCCGCAGTGGGCGTTCGCGCAGACCGAAGACCTCAAGTACGTGCGCCGCTTCATCGACTGGTGGATCGACAACCGCCAGATCGCCTACGGTGATTTCGGCGGCGGCATCTCCGACGACTCCGACCTGACCCAGCAGTGGCCCGGCCTTGCGCTGATGGGCGTGCAGCCGGACAAGCTCAATGCCTCGCTGACCGCGTTGTCCGATGCGGTGTACCGCAATGGCATGTTCAGCAACGGCCTGAGCACCATCGAGACCGACGAGCTGCATGCCTACGAGGAAGGCATCAACACCAACAGCGCGATGCTTTACCTCAACTGGGGCGATCCGCTCACCGTCGAGCGGCTGATGGAAACGGTGAAGGCCTTCGACGAGCGCATCATCCTGCCCAACCCGCAGGGGCACCTGCTGTTCTCCAGTAACTGGTTCGGCGGCAACAAGGTGTACCGCGAACCGAACTGGCAATGGCAGAAGCCGTATTCCTTCCCGGTGCTGCACCCGGCCTTCCTGATCGGCCAGTACAACGCCGATCCGACCGGCCGCAAGCTGGTCACCGGGCTGGCCGACAGCTATCTGGCCCACGCCTACACCGACGACAAGGGCCGCTGGGCGCTGCCGAACGAGATCCACTGGGCCACCGGCAAGACCCGTGGCGGCGAGCTCAACAACGGCTCGGGCAGCGGCGACATCATGCATACCTTCTGGGCGGCATGGCGCTGGACCGGCGACGACAAATACCTCAAGGCGCTGGACTACCGCGTCGAGCGCGGTGGCCCGGGGGCGCTGTCCAACCTGGGCGAGAACTACGTGGAAGCACTCGGGCGCGGGGCCGAGTGGAACCCGCGCTTCATCAGCGACGCCGACGGTGGCAGCACCGGCTTCGCCAGCCTGATGGCGTGGCAGGCTACCGGCGACAAGAAGTACCTGGAAGCGCTGCACGCCGATGGCATCCAGGCCAAGGCGCAGCGCGAATACATGAACACCGAAGGCCACTGGTGGTCCGACCGTGTCGAAGCGCCAAGCGAATTCCTGCAGCGTGCACGCCTGGGTGGCATCGCGCTCAAGCGCAACCAGAGCTGGCCGGGCCACACCGTGAGCTGGCGCTTCGCCCAGCCGCAGGCTGCCGAGCAGGTCGCGCTGCTGGTGCATGCACCCTCGCCGGACCGCTTCAAGGTGATCGCCTACAACCTGGGCAAGCGCGCAGTGGATGCGGAGATGAGCACCTGGAACGTCACCGCCGGGCAATGGCGGATGACCAGCGGCGTGGACCGCAACGGCGATGACACCATCGACGGCAAGGTGACCACGCGCGATCTCACCCTGGAGCGCAGTGCCTCGACCACGCTGCGGTTCGTGCCGGGCCAGAGCCAGGTGTTCGAGTTCACGCTGGTGCAGGCCGGCACGCCGGTCGAACAGCGTGCGGACCTGGGCATCGGGCGCGGCGATGTGCGTGTGGACGGGCAACAGCTGCACGTGACCGTGCACAGCCTGGGCCACGTGGCCACCGGCGCGGGCGTGGCGGTGCTGGAAGACGCCAAGGGCCGCGAGCTGGCCCGGGTCGAGATTCCGAGCCTGCCCGCACCGAGCGACCTGCTGCCGAAGACGACGACCGTCAGCCTGCCGCTGCCGGCCGGGGAGCGCGGTGGCCTGCGCGTGCGCGTGATGCAGGCCGACGGTGCGGCGGAAGTGACCCAGCGCAACAACGTGGTGACGCTCGACCGGTAGCGCCCTGCCACGCATGGCGGCTTCGGCCGCCGATCACAGCGTGACCTGGCCCTCGATGCAGGTCACGCAGTCGCCGCCGATCCACAGCGCATCGCCTATCCGCTCCACCCGCAACCGGCCGGCGCGCCCGATCGCCGTGCCCTGGCTGATCACATAGCGGTCCGCCGCTTCACCGGTGGCCAGCAGCCAGCGCGCGATGCCGGCATTGAGGCTGCCGGTGGCCGGGTCCTCCGGTGCGCTATCGCCGGCGATGAAGGCACGGCTCTCGTACTGGGCCTCGCTGCCATCGCTGGCCAGCCACGGCCCGAACACGCCCACCTTCAGGCCCATCAGCTGCGCATAGTCCGGCTGGATCGCCAGCACCGCGGCACGATCACGCAGGCGCAGTGCCAGCCAGCCGGTGCCGTTGTCGGCCCAGCGGGCGTCCACCACGTCCTCTGCCGCCACGCCCAGGCTGCGTCGGAGGCGCTCACGCAGGTCCGGCGTCAACGCCTCGCCCCGCAGCAACGGCGGCGCCAGGAACGCCAGGCCGTCGTCGCTGCGCCGTATCCGCAGCAGCCCGATCCCGCACTCCTGCACGATCTCCGCGCCCTTCGGCACGCCGCCATGGGCCAACCACGCATGGCAGCTGCCCAAGGTGGGATGCCCGGCGAACGGCAGCTCTTCCAGCGTGGTGAAGATGCGCACGCGGTAGTCCGCCTGCGGATCGGTCGGCGGAAGCAGGAAGGTGGTCTCGCTCAGGTTGGTCCAGTGGGCGAACGCGGCCATGCGTGCGTCGTCGATGCCTTCTGCATCAAGCACCACGGCCAGCGGATTGCCCCGCAGGGGATCCTGGCTGAAGACATTGACCTGCTGGAACGGAAACGTACGCATGGCGGAACTTCGAAAGGCGGAACCGGATGATGCGCGCGGCACAGGCCACGGGTCGAGCGCAGCACTAGGCCGCGTCGGTTTCCATCACCTGCACGCGGCGCTGGTACCAGTCGCCTGCGTCGGGTTCGAAGATCGCGCTGCGGGTCATCTCGCCCTCGTACACATGCACCGAGATGGCCAGGCTGTCGTCGCTGGTATTGCGGATGGTGTGGTACTCGTGCGGCGGGATCAGGCTGCCGGCACTGCCGCAGTCGCCCAGCACCGCCGGTTCGGCACGGAAGCGGAAGCGCTCGCCATCGCGTTCGAGCAGCCGGTACTGGGTGATTTCCAGCTGACCCAGCCACACCCCTTCCACGCACCACAGCCCGCTGTGGTCGTGCAGCGGCGTGCCCTGCCCCGGCCCCCAGCTCATCGCCACGATGCTGTAGCCATGCGCGGCGCTTCGGTACAGCTCGCGGCGGGCGTAGTGGTCTTCGATGGGGTGGTGCACGCAGGCAGGCAGTTGGATGCGGCTGTCGGCGATGGCCTCGCGCAACGCGCTGCGCAGGGTGGCGGCGATCTGCTGCGGGCTCTCGTGTTGCACCGCGTGGTCGATGGCCGCGATCAGTCGATCACGGCCATGGAACGGCGGGAATGGATTGCGTTGGTCTTGCATGCCGCGAGTCTAGGCCATCGCGGTGAATGCCGTGTTTGATCTGAATCACATCCAATCGCCCCACGATCACCGAAATACCCATCCATTCGAAGGAAATCGTGGGATATGCCTATCGATCAGGGGATCAGCAGCGACCGCAAGGACGGCACCTGCCGGGCCAGTTCCTCGGTCACCAGCGTGGCAAACAGCGCCGCGCCGTCCGGGCCCAGGTGGGTGTAGTCGAAGGCGACCTTGGCTTGGCCCATCGGCTCGGTGACGGCGTTGTCCTGTGCGGCCGGTGCCCCCGCGACGGGCGCTGCCCCCACCGTCGTACCGCCCAGCGCCGCGCTGACCTGTGCCGGGGCGGCGGCCGCCTGCGCCAGCGGCATGGCCGCCACCGGGCCCAGCGCCTGCACCACCGCACGGCTGCGGGCGTGCAGGTCGACCAGCGGCACCTCCATCTCGCGTGCCACGCTGCGCACGGCCTCGGCCCAGGGCGCCAGATCGTCGATCAGCACGCCATCGGTGAACTGGCGGCGGGTCAGCGGCGTGACCAGCACCGGCTGCGCGCCCGCCGCGCGGATCTCGCGCACGTAGCGGCGCAGGTTGTCCGGGAACTCGCGCTGCAGGTCGGTCGAGCGCCCCGGCTTGCCCGGCTGGTCGTTGTGGCCGAACTGCACCAGCACCCAGGTGCGCGCGTAACCGGGCGTGCGCATCTCCGCCTGGGCCAGTGCCCAGGAGCCTTCGGCGCGGTAGTTGTAGGTGCTGCGCCCACCCCGGGCCAGGTTGGTGCAGGTCAGGAACGAGGTCACGTGGCGCGCGCAGAAGGCCGGGCCCCAGCCCCCCTGCACGGCGGTGGTGGAATCGCCGACCAGCACGATCTTGCTGGCGCGGATCGGCGTCGGGGGCGGACGATCCAGCACCGCCGGATCCGCGGCCGCGTGCGCCGCGCCCAGTGCAGCGAACAGCAGGCTGCCCAGCAGCCAGATCGACGCGCGCATCAGAACGTACCGCGCTGGATGAACGGGGCCTGCTGATACAGGCGACGCTCGCCACCGCGCGGGTCGTTGGCCAGCTGCGGGGTGGCATCGAACAGCATCGTTTCGCGGCGGGCCAGCGAATAGGTCTGCCAGCGTGGCAGTCCGCCATGATTCGGATCGCCATGACGGGCGAAGGCGATCAAGGCCTCGCTCATCGTCGCTGCCACGCGCGTGGCCTCGTCGCTGTCGCCGGTGCGCGAGCCGGGGCGGTCGGTGGTGTCGAACACCAGCGGGATGTCCAGCGTGTGGAAGGCGCCGAACCTGCCGCCGTCGAGCGGCGAGCCCCAATCGAGTTGATAGGCCCAGGTGGGGGCGCCCTGGCGCGCGCGCGCCTCCAGTTCCTCCACCGCACCGCGCCATGAACGACCGGCGGTGGTGGCCGCGAAGAACACCTCCGAGGGCGTGTAGTGCGGGTACAGGCGGCGGTACTCGGCGATCACCACCGAGGGCAGCAGGTCCACGTACTGTTCTTTTTCCAGCTTGGCCGGCAGCGTCTCCCACGTGAGCGCGAAATTGGCCGGGTCGTTGCCGAGGAAGGCGCGGGTTTCATCGTGGGTGTTGCCGATCACCATCGGAATCCCGGAGGACTGCGCGGGCGCCTCCGGCCAGAACGGATGCACCGGCAACGAACGCCCGTCGAGCACCGGCCCGACGTAGAGACTGCTGTTCTCCACGCGCGACGGGTCGCGGGCACGGGTGGCGGCCAGCAGCGCCTCCATCGGCATCGTGCGCAACGCGTCGGCATCCGCCGCCCCCACCGCCTGCATCGCGATCTGCGCGCGCTGGGTGGCCGCCCGCGGGCCGGCCGCGGTGACCTGCTGCCCGCTCATGGTCCACGCGCGCTGGAACAGGCCACGCGCAGCCGGCATGGCCATCAGCGTGGCGATCTTGGCGCCGCCGCCGGACTGCCCGACCACGGTGATGTTGTCTGCATCGCCTCCGAATTCGGCGGCATGCTGGCGCACCCAGTGCAGCGCCTGCACCAGGTCGAGCTGGCCGACATTGCCCGAGTCGGCGAAGCGCGCATCGCCCAGCTGCGCCAGGTACAGATAGCCGAACACGTTGAGCCGATGGTTGACCGTGACCACCACCACGTCGCCACGCCGGCACAACGCGCTGCCGTCGTACAGCGGGTCGCTGCCGGAGCCGTTGTTGTAGGCGCCGCCATGGATGTAGAACACGATGGGCCGCTTGCCGCCGTCGCGCAGCGCCGGGGTCCATACATTGAGGTAGAGGCAGTCTTCGCTGCCCGGCCCTTCCTTGCCGGTCTGCGGGGCGGCGTTGCCGTAGTCCAGCGCATCGCGCACGCCACGCCAGGCCATCTCGGGCAGCGCCGGCTGGAACCGCCGGGGCGCGGTGTCGGCCCCATAGGGGATGCCGCGGAACACATTCACCCCCTGCTCCCGTTGCCCGCGCACGCGGCCACTGCGTACCCGGGCCAGCGGCGCGGCGTCATCGCGCGGTCCGGGCACGCCGGCGAACGCCGGCATCAGGGGCAGGCTGGTGGCACCCAGCATCAGGGCGTAGCGCGCGCTGTCGCGCAGGAAACGTCGACGCTGCAGGTCGGCGGGGGACTCACTCATGGCGCGCGGGCTCCGTGTGGCGCGAAGGGATCCAGCGCAGGGCCAGCTCGGGCCACTGCGCAACGGTCAAACCGGGCGGGATGCGCACGCCGAAGCCGTGGCCGCCCTGCGGGAACAGGTGCATTTCGGTGGACACGCCGGCCCGCAGCAACGCCTGGTAATAGACCAGGCTGTTGTGCACCGACACCACGGTGTCGTCCTGCGCATGCACCAGGAAGGTGGGCGGGGTATCGGCGCGGACGTGTTCCTGCATCGAGAACTGCTGCTGCAGCGTGCTGTCCGGATACGGCCCGAGCAGGCGCGAGCGCGAGCCGGTATGGGCATGGCTGCCCATGTCGATTACCGGGTAGATCAGCAGCGCGACATCCGGTCGCGCGCTGAGCGCATCGATGGCGTCGCGGTGCGGGTACACCGGTGCATCGAAACCGTTGCTCAGCCGCGCGGCGACATGCCCACCGGCCGAGAAGCCCATGACCCCGATACGCTGCGGATCAATCTGCCAGCGCGCGGCCCCGGCGCGGATGACCCGCATCGCGCGCTGTGCATCGGCCAGCGCCGCCTGGCGGTCGCTGCGGCCGGCGGGCAACCGATAGCGCAGCACGAACAGGGTGACCCCGCCCCCATCGACAAACGCCGGCACCAGGGCGGTGCCCTCCTTGTCCAGCACGATGCGCTGGTAGCCGCCGCCCGGCACCACCAGCAGGGCGCTGCCATTGGGGCGCGCCGGCCGGTACACCACCAGGTAAGGCGCACTGAGGTTGTCGATGTAACGGTCCGGCAGCGCCGGGTCGGTGCTGCGTTCGATCACGTTGGGCACGCTGGCCGGGCCGGTCTCACCGGGGACCTGGCCCTGTGGCCACAGTTCGATGCGATCCGGCGCACCGGCCGCCGGTTCGGTGGCCGGCACAGAACGTTCGGCCGCGCGGGCCAAGGCGAGGGGACTGGCAAGCAACAGCAGCATCAACAAGGGCAGCAACAGGGGGCGGCGCATCCGCATCGGTCCTTTCCAGTGGGGCGTACCCCGGATCGTGCCTGACGATGGCGCCTCTGATGCGCTGCACATTGCCAATGACACCGGTTTACCATATACAGCTCATCCAGCCACTGTCGATTGGCAGTGCAACATTTCTCCGGGAGACCCGCTTGAGCAACGACAACGGCAAACAGGACCTGCCAGACCACGGTTTGGGTGAGATCGCCCGCCACTTCGTCGGCGCCCGCCAACAAGGCCGATCCCTGCCGGATTTCCCGGGCACGATCCCCGCCGACCTGGTCACCGCCTACCAGGTGCAGGACCAGGCCATCGCGCTTTGGGGCGACCAGGTAGTGGGCTGGAAAGTGGGCTACATCGCCGCCGAGCGCCGCGATGCCTCGGGCGATGACCGCCTGCTGGGCCCGATTTTCTCGCGCAATCTGCAAAATGCTACCGGTGGAACAGTGGACATTCCGGTGTTCGTCGGCGGCTTCGGCGCGGTCGAGGCCGAGTACGTGATCCAGCTGCAGGAAGACGCCCCGGCCGACAAGCTGCACTGGACCCCCGAAGAGGCCGAGGCGCTGGCTGCCCGCCTGTTCATCGGCGTGGAAGTGGCCAGCAGCCCGTTGGCCACCATCAACAAACTCGGCCCGCGCGTGGTGGTGTCCGATTTCGGCAACAACAACGGCCTGGTGCTGGGTACCGAAATCGCCGACTGGACCCGCCTGGACGATGCCGACCTGCGTGCGGAAACCCGCATCGACGGTGAGGTGGTCGGTACCGGCGGTGCCACCCTGTTGCCTGGTGGCCTGCGTACCGCCTATGCCTTCGCCCTGGGCCGGTCGGCGCAGCGTGGGCGGCCGTTGAAGGCCGGCGACCTGATCGCCAGCGGCAACGCCACCGGCATCCACGACATTGCCGTAGGCCAACAGGCACTGATCCGTTTCGCCGGTTACGGCGACATTACCTGCAGGGCCATCGCTGCCGGGTAACCGCGCAGCCTTGGACAGTCCGCTTGGGAGGGCGCAGATGTTCACTCGCAGAAATTTCCTTGGCACCGGTCTGGGCGCGCTTGCCGTGCCCGCGCTGGCGGCCTGTTCGCGGTCAACGGGTAGCGCGCCGGCCGGTGCGCAGCTGCTGACCGCCACCGACGTCCATGTGGCCGACTACCCCACCGTCACCGCGGTGAAGTGGATCGGCCAGCAGCTGGAACACAAGACCGGCGGCCGCCTGAAGCTGCGCCAGTACCACTCCGGCCAGCTCGGTCGTGAGTCCGAGGCGATCGACATGGCCCGCTTCGGCGCCATCGACATCACCCGGGTCTACTCCGGTGCACTCAACAACGCCTTTCCGCTGACCCAGGCGCTGTGCCTGCCCTACGTGTTCGAGTCGGTGGCGCACATGCGTCGCGCGCTGGACGGTGGCGTGGCCGACGCCGTGCTGAAGGGCTTCGAGACCCGCGACCTGGTCGGCCTGGCCATCTACGATTCGGGCGCGCGCTGCTTCTACAACACCAAGCACCCCATCGTGGAGCCCAAGGACCTGCACGGCCTGAAGCTGCGCGTGGCGTCGTCGGACATCTTCATCCAGTTGATGCGCCTGCTGGGTGCCAACCCGACCCCGATGTCGCTGGGCGACACCTTCTCGGGCATGGAAACGCACATGATCGACGGTGCGGAAAACAACATGCGCAGCTTCCATTCCAGCCGTCATTTCGAGGCCGCGCATTACTGGTCGCAGAGCGACCATTCCTACGCGCCGGACGTGCTGCTGATGTCGCGGCAGAGCCTGGAGGCGCTCACCCCGGCCGACCGCGCGCTGGTGATCGAGACCGCGCGTGAGTCGGTCACGGTGATGCGCCAGCAGTGGGATGCCTCGGAGAACACCGCCCGCCAGGCCGTGGCCGACTTCGGCATCAAATTCAACGCCGTCGACATGCCGGCCTTCCGCAAGGCCGCCGATCCGCTGCTGCAGCAGTACCTGCAGCAGCCGGCGCTGGCCGCGCTTACCCGTCGCATCCGCGACTTCGCCTGAGGCCCCGACGCGATGTCCGACCCGACTTCCGAAACCCCCGTCATCGTCAGCGCGCCACAGCGCCTGCTCAACGTCATCGCCGATGTGGCGATCTACATTGCCGTCATCGCCCTGCTGGGGCTGGTGGTGGTGCAGGGCTGGCAGGTATTCGCACGCTACGTCATCAACGATTCGCCCAGCTGGACCGAGCCGGTCACGCTGCTGCTGCTGGCCACCGCGATGAGCCTGGGCGCGGCCACCGGCGTGCATACCCGCCGCCACTTCGGCTTCTTCCTGCTGGCCGCGCACATGGGCCCGGGCCTGCGCCGCGCGGTGGACGTGTTCGCCGCGCTGGTGGTGGCCGTGCTCGGTACCGTGATTGCCTGGTGGGCCGCGGTGCTGCTGCTGGACGGCCTGGACATCAAGGCGGCCGGCGCCAACCTGCCGCAGAGCATCAACTACCTGCCGCTGTCCATTGGCGGCGCACTGATGGCGATCTTCGCCGTGAACCAGATGGTGCAGGCCGTGCTGCCCGTCGACGCCGACACCGTTGCCGAGGGAGACCGCTGAGCCATGGGTATCACGATCCTGTTTACCGTTTTCGCGGTGCTGCTGCTGCTGGGCGTGCCGGTGGCCTATGCGCTGGCCGCCGCCGCCCTGGCCACGCTGTGGTACCTGGACCTGCCCACCCTGGTGCTGGTCCAGCAGATCTCCGCCGGCACTGGCTCGGCCTCGCTGATCGCCATTCCCTTGTTCATCTTCGCCGGTGAAATCATGATGCGCGGCGGCATCTCCGAACGCCTGATCTCGCTGGCGTCCTCGCTGGTGGGGCGCATGCGCGGGGGCCTGGGCCAGGTGTCGATCCTGTCCTCGCTGTTCTTCGGTGGCGTGTCCGGTTCGGCCATCGCCGATGTCTCGGCGGTGGGCGGCACGATGATTCCGCAGATGGTCAAGCGCGGCTACGACCGCGACTTTGCGGTCAACGTAAGCATCACCGCCGCGCTGGTCGCGCTGCTGGTGCCGCCGTCGCACAACCTGATCCTGTTCTCGGCCGCAGCCGGCGGTGGGCTGTCGATCGCGGATCTGTTCGCGGCCGGCATCGTGCCGGCGCTGCTGATGACGGTCGTGCTGATGATCACCGGTTACATGGTGGCACGCCGCCGCGGTTACGGCGTGGAGATCTTCCCGGGCTGGCGCGCGGTGCTGCTGCGGCTGGTCTCGGCGCTGCCGGGCCTGGGCCTGGTCGCCTTGATCTTCATCGGTATCCGCGCGGGCATCTTCACCGCGGTGGAAAGCGCGGCCATCGCCGTGGTCTACGCCCTGCTGGTCACCACCGTGCTGTACCGCCAGCTCAACTGGCGCGAGTTCCTGGGCACGGTGACCCATGCGGCGCGCAGCACCGGTGTGATCCTGTTCGTGATCGCCACCGCCGCGGTGTTCGGCTGGCTGCTGGCCTACCTGGAAGTGCCCGCGGCCGCGGTGAACTTCCTGCAGTCCTTCGCGCACAGCCAGTTCATGGTGCTGTTGATGATCGTGGTGATGCTGTTGCTGCTGGGTACCTTCATGGACCTGGCACCGATGATCCTGATCTGCACGCCGATCTTCCTGCCGGTGGCCAAGGCCTACGGCATCGATCCGATCCACTTCGGCCTGGTGCTGGTGCTGACCGGTGGTCTGGGCCTGGTGACGCCGCCGGTGGGCTCGGTGCTGTTCATCGGCACCGCGATCGGCAAGATCAGCGTGGGCGAGAGCATGCGCTCGATCTGGCCATTCTGGTTCGCCGCCTTGGGCGTACTGCTGATCGTGACCTTCTTCCCGGAAATGTCGCTGTGGCTGCCCGCCCTGCTGCGCGCGTAAACGTGCGGCGGCTCGCGGTCCTGCTGTGGATCGCCCTGCCCTGCGCCGTGATGGCGCAGGGCCAGGACATCCCGCTGCGCGGCTTCCAGGACGGCATCAATCACTGGCAGAGTGGGCACGGCACGGACTACCCGCGCTATCGTCCGGATCAGTACCGGCAGATTGCCGACAACCTGGTCGTGCTGCAGCGGCGTGGTGGGGGCTGGGCGGTCAACCAGGATCCGCAGCGGATCCTCGATGATGCCGCCAGGGCACAGGTGCTGGCCGACAAGGCGACGCCCGGCGGCAGCTTCGACAACCGCAACATCTACACCCAGGTCAGCTACCTGGCCGACGCCTTCGCGCGCAGCGGCGATGCCCGCTACCGCGACGCAGCCGTGCGTGGCCTGGACTTCATCCTCGCCGAGCAGATTCCCACCTGTGGTGGCTGGCCGCATTCGGTGCCGTCGCGCACCGCGTACCACGGCCACATCACCTTCGCCGACGACGTCACCAGTGGCGTGCTGACCACGCTGCGGCGCGTGCTGCGCGAGCCGGTGTTCGGCTTCATCACTGCCGATCAGCGTGCCCGCGTGGACGCCGCCGTGACCGCCGGGGATGCCTGCCTGCTGCGCCTGCAGGTGCGCCAGGACGGCGTGCCGACCATCTGGGCCGGGCAGTACGACCGCACCACCCTGCTGCCCGCGCAGGGCCGCAAGTTCGAACTGCCGGCGCTGGTCACCGACGAGAGTGTCGGCGTGGTCCGCTACCTGATGTCGATCCCGGACCCGTCGCCGGCGGTGGTCACCGCCATCAACGCCGCCATGGCGTGGTTCCAGGCGCACGCAGTGACCGGGTGGCGGCTGGAGACGTTCGAGACGACCCCGGCGCAGTTCCAGTTCCATCGCACCACCGTCGACCGCCGCCTGGTCGCCGACGCTGGCGCGCCGCTGCTGTGGGGGCGCTTCCACGACCTGCAGGACAGTTCGGTGCTGCTGGCCAACCGCGAGGGCGAACGGGTGGCCCGCTTCGAAGAGATTCCGCGTGAGCGCCGCACCGGCTACCACTGGTACGGCACCTGGCCGCAGGCCCTGATCACCACCGACTACCCGCGCTGGCAACAGCGCACCGCCGGGACCGGGGCGCGCTGAGCGCGGCCGGCCCACGCTACGTTCAAGGAGACACACGATGCGTTTGAGGACGACCCTGGCCAGCTTCGCCACCGCCTGCCTGCTGCTGGCAGGCGCCGGCCACGCCGCCGAGCCTGCCACCGCCTGGAAGCGCGGGATCGAGAACCAGCGCCAGGCCGACCTGGGCAACGGCACCTTCCTCAACCCGGTGTTCGCCGGCGACCGGCCGGACCCCTCGGTGCTCAAGGATGGGCAGGACTACTACCTCACCCTGTCCTCGTTCGATGCCTACCCCGGCCTGCCGATCTGGCACTCGCGCGATCTGGTCAACTGGCAGCCGCTGGGCCATGCCATCACCAGGAACGTGGGGGCGATCTGGGCGCCGGACATCGTCAAGCACGGCAGCCGCTACTACATCTATTTCCCGGCCCGCACCGGCGAGACGCGCAGCAACTTCGTGGTCTGGGCCGACAGCATCAAAGGCCCGTGGAGCGAGCCGATCGACATCGGGCTGGGGGCCTACATCGACCCGGGCCACGCGGTGGGCGAAGACGGCAAGCGCTACCTGTTCCTCAGCGGCGGCGACTACGTGCAGCTGGCCGACGACGGGCTGAGCGTGGTCGGCACGCCCAAGCACGTGTACGACGGCTGGAAGTACCCGGAAAGCTGGGACGTGGAGGCCTACGCGCAGGAAGGCCCGAAGATCAATTTCCGCGATGGCTGGTACTACATGACCACCGCCGTGGGCGGCACCGCCGGCCCGCCCACCGGGCACATGGTGATCACCGCGCGCTCGCGCTCGATCCACGGCCCGTGGGTGAATGCCCCCAACAACCCGATCATGCGCACCCGGTCGGCCGCCGAGCCGTGGTGGTCGCGCGGCCACGCCACGGTGATCGAAGGCACCGACGGGCGCTGGTGGATGATGTACCACGGCTACGAGAACGGGTACTGGACGCTGGGCCGCCAGGCCCTGCTGGAGCCGATCGAATGGACCGCCGATGGCTGGTTCGTGGCCAAGGGCGGCGACCTCGGGCAGCCGCTGGCCAAGCCCTCGGGCAGCTCGGTGGGCCCGCACGGCATGGCGCTGTCCGACGATTTCCGCGGCACGCGCCTTGGCCCGCAGTGGTCGTTCTTCAACCCGGCCCAGGACGAGTACGCCCGGCTGGACTTCACCGGCAAGGGCCTGGTGCTGCAGGGCAAGGGTGAAACGCCCCGCGACAGCTCGCCGCTGACGGCCATCGCCGGCGACACGGCCTACCAGTTCGAGGTCGAGATGCACGTCGCCCCGGGCGCGGTGGGCGGTGCCCTGCTCTACTACAGCGACCGCCTGTACGTGGGCGTGGGCAGCAACGGCGAGAAGTTCATCATGCACCGCTACGGCGAGGAGCGCCCCACCCGGCTGGCCCCCAGCGCCACCGGCGGCACGCTGTGGCTGCGGGTGACCAACAACCGTCACATCGTCACCCTTCACTCCAGCACCGACGGCAAAACCTGGCAGAAGTACCCGGTTCAGATGGAAGTCTCCGGCTACCATCACAATGTGGCGGGCAAGTTCCTGGCCCTGAAGCCGGCCCTGTACGCTGCCGGCCAGGGCAAGGTGGAGTTCCGCAATTTCCGCTACCGCGCCCTCGATTGAGCTGCCCGCTAGAATCCCCTGACTCATCCCCGGTTTGAACGACATGTCATTGCGCAGCAAAACCGATCCGTCGCCGCACGGATTGACCAAAGGCAAGGCCGCCACGATCAACGACATCGCGCGCCTGTCCGGGGTGTCCAAGAAGACCGTCTCGCGCATCATCAACAACTCGCCGCTGGTGCGTAAAGACACCCGCGACAAGGTGGAAGCATTGATGCGCGAGGTGGGCTACACGCCCGACCCGCTGGCGCGTGGGCTGGCCTTCCGGCGCTCGTTCCTGATCGGCATGGTCTACGACAACCCCACCGCGCAGTACATCGTGGACATGCAGTACGGCGCGCTGGACGCGCTGCGCGGTTCCAGTTTCGAACTGGTGGTGCACCCCTGCGACTCGCGCAGCCCCGGCTACATCGATGGCGTGCGCCGCTTCGTGCAGCAGCAGAAGCTGCATGGCGTGATCCTGGTGCCGCGTGCGTCGGAAGACCAGGCGCTGGTGGACATGCTCGATGAGATCGGCGTCCGCTTCACCCGCATCGCCTCGCTGCCGCTGGACGACACCTCGCAGATGGTGGTCACCCACGACCGCGACGGCGCCGCCGAAGCCGCCGACTACCTGCTCTCGCTGGGCCACCGCGACATCGCGCTGGTGACCGGCCCGAGCGCCTACCGTTCGGCGCACGAGCGCACCGCCGGCTTCATCGATGCGCTGGCCAAGCGCGGCATCGAGCTGCCCCCGGCGCGCATCGTCGAGGCCGGCTACACCTTCGAATCGGGCGTGGCCGCCGCCGAAAAGCTGCTGCTGGGCAAGCAGCGCCCCACCGCCATCTTCACCGGCAACGATGAAATGGCCGCCGGCATCTACAAGGTCGCCCTGCGCGCGGGCATCAACATTCCGCGCCAGCTGTCGATCATCGGCTACGACGACAGCCCGCTGGCCTCGCGCCTGTGGCCGTCGCTGACCTCGGTGCGCCGCCACACCCGCGACACCGGGCGTACCGCCGCGGCCATGCTGATCCAGCCCGACGGCCAGGCCGCGCTGCAGATCGCCAGCGTGCGCCCGCACCTGATCGTGCGCGACTCCTGCCAACCGCCCGAGGATTGACCCCAAAGGGGTCAATCCTCGGTAGGTCACGACCGTTGGTCGTGACGCTTCTTCGGTCGTCACCCTTGTTCTGAGGTGTCGCCCCCCTGTCGTCTCGCCTCCCGTCCCGACCCCGCCCCGGGCCATCCGGCGCTATCGTGCAACGCAAAATGACACCGGTTTACCAAGTCGCTACACTTTGACCAAATCGCGCCGGGGCCGACCTGCTGCCCCACCCCTGCTCTGGAGACGCCATGTACTGCAAGACCCACTACGCCACCCATCCCGACGCCATCAAGGGCGCCAGCAATGACGACCTGCGCGAGCTGTACCTGCTCGACGGCCTGTTCAACGCCGATGCGGTGACGCTGAAGTACACCCACTACGAGCGCTTCGTGCTCGGCGGTGCGGCCCCGGTCAACGGCCCGCTGTCGCTGCCCAAGCAGACCGAGCCGGCCTCGGCCGCCGGCCATCCGTTCCTGGAGCGTCGCGAGCTGGGCATCATCAACGTCGGCGCTGGCAGCGGCACCGTCACCGTGGACGGCACCGTGTTCCAGCTCGGCCCGAAGGACGGCCTGTACGTGGCCATGGGCAGCGTGGACGTGGTGTTCGCCTCCGATGACGCCGCCACCCCGGCGCAGTTCTATCTGGCGTCAACGCCGGCGCATGCGCGCTTTGAAACCAAGCAGCTGTCGATCAAGGACGCCGTGGCCCTGGATCGCGGCGCGCTGGAAACCAGCAACGAGCGCACCATCTACCAGTACATCGTGCCGGCCACCTGCCAGTCCTCGCAGCTGCTGCTGGGCCTGACCGTGCTCAAGCCGGGCAGCGTCTGGAACACCATGCCGCCGCACCTGCACGACCGTCGCAGCGAAGTGTATTTCTACTTCGACCTGGGCCAGAACGACCGCGTGTACCACTTCATGGGCGAGCCCGAAGCGCAGCGCCACATCGTCATCCAGAACAACGAAGCGGTGGTGTCCCCGCCGTGGTCGATCCACATGGGCGCCGGCACCAGCAACTACGCCTTCATCTGGGCGATGGGCGGCGAAAACCTGGATTACACCGACATGCACGTGCTGGACATCTGCCAGCTCAAGTGACCCCCGCACGCCGCCCGCATCGCGCGGGCGGCGTCTGTGCCGCATTGGAAAAGGACCGCATACGCAATGGCTAATCCGTTCAGTCTGGAAGGCAAGGTCGCCCTGGTCACCGGTGGCAACACCGGCCTGGGGCAGGGCATCGCCGTGGCATTGGCGCAGGCCGGTGCCGACGTCGCCGTGGCCGGCATCCAGCCGCCCACCGAGACCATCGCCGCCATCACTTCGCTGGGCCGTCGCTGCCTGGCCATCGAAGCCAACCTGATCAGCATCGAGCCGGTCGAGCGGGTCATCCGCGAAACCATCGAAGGCCTCGGCGGCCTGGATATCCTGGTCAACAACGCCGGCCTGATCCGCCGCGCCGACGCGGTGGACTTCAGCGAGCAGGACTGGGACGACGTGATGAACGTCAACATCAAGTCCGCGTTCTTCATCTCGCAGGCCGCCGGCCGGCATTTCATCGCCCAGGGCCGCGGCAAGATCATCAACATCGCCTCGATGCTGTCCTTCCAGGGCGGTATCCGCGTGCCGTCGTACACGGCCAGCAAGAGCGGCATCGCCGGCATCACCCGTCTGCTCGCCAACGAATGGGCCAGCAAGGGCATCAACGTCAACGCGATCGCCCCGGGCTACATGGCGACCGACAATACCGCCGCGCTGCGCGCCGACGAGGACCGCAACAAGTCCATCCTCGACCGCATTCCGGCCGCACGCTGGGGTACCCCGGAAGACCTCGGCGGCACCGCCGTGTTCCTGGCCTCCAGCGCCTCGGATTACGTCAACGGCGCGGTGCTGCCGGTTGATGGCGGCTGGCTAGCTCGGTAAGCGACACCACCGAACGATGCGCCCACGCGGGCAGACGATGGGCGCCCTTGGGCGCCCATCTGTCATTCAGGCACCCCATCTGCCCGGTAGTGCCGGCCGCTGGCCGGCAGCTCTCAGGCACCCCATCTGCCCGGTAGTCCCGGCCGCTGGCCGGCAGCTCTCCACCCAGGAGCATGACCATGCTGCGTTTGCTGTTGTCCCTGTCGCTGCTGCTCGCCGCCCCCAGCGCGCTATGCGCGCCACACCGCATCTTCATTGCCGGGGATTCCACCGCCGCCGCGTACGGCCCGGAGCGCGCGCCACAGGCCGGCTGGGGGCAGGCATTGCAGACCTATCTCGATCCCACCGTGTGGGAGGTCCGCAACCACGCCAAGGGCGGCCGCAGCACGCGCAGCTTCATCGACGAGAAACGCCTGGACGCCATCGCCGCCGAGCTCCAGCGCGGCGATGTGCTGCTGATCCAGTTCGGCCATAACGACGCCAAGTTCGAAGACCCCACGCGCTACACCGAACCCGGCAGTGCGTACCCGCAGTACCTCATGCGCTACGTGCAGCTGGCCCGCGACAAGGGCGCCACGCCGGTGCTGATCACCCCGGTGGCGCGGCTGCTGTACGACTTCGGCTCACTGCTGGACACCCATGCGCTGTACACCCAGGCGATGAAGCAGCTGGCCACGCGCGAGCAGGTGGCGCTGATCGACCTCAACGACAGCTCCACGCGCTGGATCCGCGGGCTGGGCGAGCAGGGTGCCAAGCCGTATTTCATGTTCGTGCCCGAGCAGAACAAGGCCGATGGCACGCACTTCAGCACCGCCGGTGCGAATGCCGTGGCATGCCTTGTGGTGCGCGACTGGGTTGCGTTGCAGCCCACGCTGAAACCCGCGCTGAAACGCGATATCGATTGCGACGTGCGCAGCGCAGGGCAGGGCGCGGATGCATCCAAACCCTCGCGCGTGGTGCACGAGCGCGACATCGCGATCACCCAGCCTGGTCCGCATGGTGGCGCCGGCCCCACCACCGCGTATGCGTTCTTCGCCGACGACACCGACCTGCCGTTCGTGCTGCGCAAGCGCGTGCTGCACAAGGGCGCCGGCATCGGCCTGCACCCGCAGCACAAGGACGAGATCTACTACATCGTCAGCGGGCGTGGCAGCTATGTGCTGGACGGCAAACAACACGACGTGGCGGCAGGCGACGCGCTGCTGACCCGCACCGGCAGCCTGCATGCGCTGCAGCAGGTGGGCGACGATGACCTGGTGGTGTTGCTGGCCTATCCCCGGTAGGTACCGACCGTTGGTCGGCACCGGCCGTACTCACGGCTGCGGGCCGGCATCCGGTTCCGGCCCGAAATGCAGCACGCCGAGCCTGGCCAGGTCCTCGGGGCGTGCGTAGTACGCCTCTTCGAACTGTTCCAGCGCGTCCTGCTCCGCGGGCGTCATCGCCTCGTACAGATCGCTCAACTCGGTCACCGCCGGATCATCCTCAAAACGATCCAGCAGCCCGCGCATGCCGGCCAGCGCCGCATGGGTCTGGTCCGCACCCATGGCACGCAGCCCCTGCAGGGCCAGCTGGCAGGTGGGGTCGCCCCAGTTGCACAGGAACTGCATGAAGCCGCCGTTGTTGATGTCCGCCTCCATCCGCCACAACGCCACCAGCAGCTGGTCCTGCGCTGACAGCGCATCCAGTCTCCAGTCCAGAGCGTGCAGCCGCTGCATCGCGTGCTCGTAGCGCGCATCCCACAGCAGGTCCAGCACGTAGACCATGCCGGTGGCCGACGCCGGCGACAGCGCCGGCCAGTTCGTGCCGAGGCCGTCGTCGGTCAACACCCACTGTGCACGCTGCTTCGCCGACGCCTTCTCCAGCCGCGGGTTGCGCGTGAGGAACTCACCCACCTGCGCGCCGCTTGCCAGCTGCAGGTACACGTGGGTGGCGTCGAAGTGGATGGATTGGATGCGGAACGCGGACAGAGGCATGGCGTTGGACAGCGGCACGGGAAGGTCCAAGACCTTAACAGAGCTCAATCCATCCCCCGGTAGAGCCGACCGTTGGTCGGCTGCTCCACATCCAACCCGCCCGCGGCACTGTCGCGCGAACGGCAGCCGACCAACGGTCGGCTCTACCGATCAGACTTCGCCGCTGTCTTCCAGCCTTCGCCGGATTCCTTCTGAAGCAGGCCCCCGCCAGCGGGTAGAGCCGACCGTTGGTCGGCTCCTCCACATCCAACCCGCCCGCGGCACTGTCGCGCGAACGGCAGCCGACCAACGGTCGGCTCTACCGATTCAGACGTCGCCGCGGTCTTCCAGCCTTCGCCGGTTCCCTTCTGAAGCAGGCCCAAGCCAGCGGGTAGAGCCGACCGTTGGTCGGCTGCTCCAGATCCATACCGCCCGCTGCAATGTCGCGCGAACGGCAGCCGACCAACGGTCGGCTCTACCGATCAGACGTCGCCGCCGTCTTCCAGCCTTCGCCGGTTCCCTTCTGAAGCAGGCCSCRCCAGCGGGTAGAGCCGACCGTTGGTCGGCTGCTCCACATCCAACCCGCCCGCGGCACTGTCGCGCGAACGGCAGCCGACCAACGGTCGGCTCTACCGATCAGACGTCGCCGCCGTCTTCCAGCCTTCGCCGGTTCCCTTCTGAAGCAGGCCGCACCAGCGGGTAGAGC